>CASGBP010000016.1 GCA_949299825.1 uncultured Mycoplasmataceae bacterium | reverse complement strand
TGATTTATCTCTAATTTCTATCAAAGTAGACCTAAATTGGTCAAAAACCTTTTTATAAGCTTCGTTATCACCCATTTCACCATCTAAAGTTCAGGGAATTGCTTCATGTAATGGAGATAAATTTTTAGGATTAAACTCTTCCATAAAAAAAGATTTTTTTTCATGAGCACTTAGTGCCTTAGATGTCATTGTATCATAAACATCATTTTCATTAATTGATATAAATTTATTAGTTTTAAGAAAATCATCGATATTTTTATTTTTATTATCAGAATCAGAATAAGTTGCTTCCAAAATATCATCAAAACTACATGCATTAGCAAAATATTCATATGCTAGTTTGTTAGAATCTACTTGTTTATAACTTACTTCTATTTGGTTCTTAGAATCATTATCTCTTAGAATATAAATACTACTTCTTGCATCCTCAGGACTAACAAAAATAGTAACTTCATCTGTATCAAAAGTAGAATCATAAAATTTAATTAATTTATTATTTTCATTAAAAAATAAAAAAATTCCCAGTTGTTTGCCTTCGTTGTCATACTTCTTAAAGCATAAATAAACAACATATATTGAAGTATATTTAGATTCGTCTCATTCAAGTTTTTCTAATCTCTTAATTAACTCATCACTAAACATATTATTAGAATTACGAGAAAAAGTTTTAACTGTAGAAATTGCATTTAATTTAGAATTACTATCATTGTTTTCAAAATTTTCCAATTCATTATTAGTAATTAAGTTATAATCATCTGTTGATTGTGATAAATTAGGTTCTTCAGGTTCAATTATTTTATCTATAGTGAAATCAAAATTTTGTTCTTGTTTAGAAAATTGAGCAAATTCTTCTTTTACACCAATATCTTGATAAGTATTATATCCTCATTTTTTTACAAATACATAATCATCCAATGGGCTTTGTCTACTGAAATTGTCAAACTTAACACCTGGTAAATAGATATAATTTTTTGGTTCTATTGAAATACCTAAGTCTGATAGCATATTGGTATCAATAAATTTTCTCATTTCATATTCAAGAGTGGAAAAATTTTCAAATGAATTTTCAAGTAACAAAGTAGGAATTAAATACACACTACTACAAAAAGAAATTTCATTTATATCATTGTTAGATATTGAAATATCAGGAATTACATAAGCTGACTTTGATTTATCAACTTTTGGAATTAATGCAACTAAATCAGTCAAAATTTTTTTACTTGAAAATGGTGTTTTTTCCTCTTGTAAATAAAAATCAAAATCATTAACTTTATTTCTTGTATTATACAAATCACTTGCTGTACCAGAATATGCAATAATTTGCCCTTCTTTTAGTGGAATACCTATCTTTGTTAATTCACCTTGCAAATATTCCAAATTTTGATTAATTATGGAAGAATACTGAGCTGTATTTCTAAGAATTTCCTTAATTGTTTCAATATTTAAATTTCATTCTGTATCACTTTGATAAGTATACTCACTTGCAATATTATCTATTTCTTGTTGAATAGATTGAAAACCTCTAAACAAATGACTTAATTGTATCAACATTTTTGTGTTATTACTTTTGATATTTAGAACTATTTCAGTTGCTTTAGTTGCGTATTCTGGATTTATAACTACTAAATTCTTTTCATTATCCTTAATAAATAAAGTATCTCTTTCTGCTAAATCGCCTAGCATTCTCATAATGGTAATTGTGACAAATTGGTTAAATGTCATATAAACACCACTAAATAATGAATCACTATTTATTGTCTTTTTACTATTAACATTGAAATGATAATCATAAAAATTTTGATTTTGTTCAATTGCTTTTTCATAATTGTATTGATAAAATTCATCCTTAGTTTTATCTGTAAAATATTCTGGAGATAAATCAAATAGTTCATTTGCAACTACATAATTTTTTTCCTCTTTTAATTGATCTTCAACATTTTCTATTGCTCTAACTCATGCAAATAAACTATTTGTGTTTAATCCATTAATTGTCATTAATATATTATTTGGTGTTAATATTTTTCCTTCTGTTTTATAAATAAAGAATGCATACTTTTTAAACTTATTATCATTTGGTACATATTCTCAACTATCTGGAGAATTTAATAACTCACCAATATGAGAATATAAGGAATCTAAAACAGCTTCTTTCTGAGTAGTATCAAATACCATAGTACAAACAAGTTTTAAAGCAGTAAACAAAGCTCAATTTTCGCTAGCTTTATTTCATATTTCATCATTACTCATTAAGGTTCTAAAGTTATTACTTCTAAATACTATGCTCTTTTTTACGTTTTGAACTATTTCTGATCAATTTGTTGGCATTGTCTGTTCATAAAAATTTTGCACAGTAGTATCGGCTAAATAGTCTGCAGTTTTATTAGTTAATGATAAACCATTTTGATTAGCATTAATATCAGTTATCATTGCAATAGCAGATGTAACAAAGGAAGGATATACATTGCAAAAATAACTTTCATATTTTTGGATATCAAATTCTAATTCCTGATTGTCAATTCCAAATATATTAACTAAATCTAGTTTGCCATGTGAAATAAAACTCGCACTTGGTAACAAAGCGGAATAACCTAATGATTGCTCAATTAGATTTTGATAAACTAATGCAACATTTCTAAAATATTCTCTTGTCATTTCAATTATATTTTGTGGTGCTCCGGCACTAATTAATCTATCCATCATTGAATAAAACAATAAAGGTATTTTCATAAGTGGATTATAGTTTTTCATTGATGCATAATTATCTGATATAGCCAATATTTCATCATAAATATACTTATATTCTTTATAATTAGTTTCAAACAAATTGGCAAATGATATTGAGAAATTGGTCAAAGAAGTAGCAGTTAAGTCATCTCTCACCAAAAGAGTTCCATATGAAATTAAATCAGTATCATATTCAGAACCAATAAGATCACCTGAAACTTCTGTTGTTGTATTAACAAAGGTCCCTGTTGTTCTAAAATTAGTATTTAAACTTCTATTTGCTTCAGTAAAAAGATAGTTAGAACTATATTTCACCTCATCATTTGTACCAGATACCATAATTCCTGGAGATAAAAACTGATTGAAAAATGCCACCATTCCAGCATTAAATTTTGATAAGATAGAATCTTGATAATTTGGTACAAAACCATCAATTTGTCTATATCAATTAGTAGCATTCTTTATACCTGAATCAATATCTACATATCCTTGATAATAATTAGAGCCATTTAACTCATATTTATCAGATTGATTTAAACCAACAATATAATTTTGTTTTCCTTGATTAGAATTAATTTTAATGTAAGGAACATCATCAAAATTAATAATTTGATCAAGATTTTCACTATTATTTGCAACATATTTATATCCAGATTTAGTTTTTATTCTAGTTACAACTGCAGCATTATCTTGAATAAAACTTGCCGCTGTTTTTTGTCAATCAGATTTCTGATTCATGTTAATAATGTTTGAAAACTCTCCATTTGGAGCTTTAATTCTTAAACTTGTTGTTGAAGAGTTTTCAACATCTTCAAAATAAATATTTACCAAATAAGAGTAAAGTTCATCCTTGCTCTTAAAATAAATGTCATTAAAATAATAAACTTCATAACCTGAATTAATATATGTATCAAGTGCTGATGCATAATCCAAATATGTTACATCATTATTTCCTCTAAAAATTTTAACTAATTGATCCTTGTCAACTTCACTTTGCAAATATCATTGTGGTGATAATTCTCCAATTGATTCATTAATAAGATTTGCTTGAATATCAGCACTTGTAGAATAAATATACTTTTCTTCAACATTATTTAATTCATCATTAACAACTTGATTTACCTGACTTTGACCTAAATAAACTTTTTTTCCATCATTCTCAATGTAATAATTATCAGATTGCATTTGATTTGAATACACACCATACTTATTATTAATATATGTTTGTAAAGCTAATTTACTAGAAAAGTTTATATTATCAAAATAATATATAGAATCCTTATTTATATTAACTTGAGTAACTATTATTGGTGTAATAGTAAACACCAAACTTGCTAATACTAGACTAATTTTTTTATATATTTTCATATTCCCTCATTTAAATTACATACCAATTATATCACATTTTATATATCTATGATATATAAATTAAAAGACCCGCAAAGCGGGCCTTAGTATTAATGGCGCGCCTGGAGGGATTCGAACCCCCGACAACACGCTTAGAAGGCGTGTGCTCTATCCTACTGAGCTACAGGCGCACAAATATATTTTATAATATTTAGTGTTTATATCTAGTAATTATTAATGTAAAAAATAAATTCTAATATAATAACTATGTTTTTGCTGGAGTGGCGGAACGGCAGACGCAGTGGACTCAAAATCCACCGGTAGCAATACCTTAAGGGTTCAAGTCCCTTTTCCAGCACCATTGAATATTGACACACCAATGGGTGTGTTTTTTTTATATCAAATTAACAAACATATAAATTTAGCAAAATCTATAATTATATCTAAGTTGATATAATAAAGGTATGCAAGATAAAAAATTAATTTTTGAAAAAAGAATGGATATATGGAATGAATATCGAAATTCCATAACTTCTGAATCGATAAAAAATGAAGAATGAATAAAAAACAATAAGAAAATTAAAAACTTTATAAGTAGTATTAATAGTATCGATAAAAGTATATTGATGAACTTTAATTTTAATGCTAATGATGTTAAATTAGCTGAGGTTACAGTAATTGATCCTAATTCAATTAAATCACTTGAACAATCTTATGAGATATTAAAATTTAATTTTCCTAACTTGTCAAATAGTTTTATTGATAATATTAAAAATGAAGTATCAAAAATAAAAGTTGAAACTGATCAAAAAATTTTTTTAACAAATAATAAAGAATTAAACCTGGAAAAATTAGAAGAATTTAATGAATTAGAAAAAAATCATTTAGTAGATATTAAAAATAATATGATTGAGCTTGAGAAAAAGATTCAAATGTTTCCAAGTGATGCAAATGATAAATTAAAAAAACTAACTCAAACAATAAGAGAAAGTAACAATATAAAGTCAGATAGTTTTGTCTCAATAGAAACAAAGAATATAAAACCAAGTTTTAATCTTAAAATTTCTTACTTTGTTATTCTAATATTACTTGGTGTTTTTATATTGTGTGGATTATTAGGAACAATTATTTGACTTGTTATATAGGAGGAAATGTATGAAACATTATAGTATTGCCATAGACGGACCGGCAGCAAGTGGAAAATCTTCAATTGCAAAAGAGTTAGCGAAACAATTAAATTTTGATTATGTAAATTCTGGATCATTTTATCGTGCAATTGCCTGATTTTTTTATAGCAACAAAATAAACTATGATAATCCAAATAATTTTAGTGAGCAATGATTAGAAAATAACATTAAACTAAAATGGGATGGAGATAATATTATTCTTAATGGTGTTGATGTAAGTGATAGAATAAAGGAAAATTTTATCTCAAATATTGCTAGTAATATTGCTGTTTATCCATCTATTAGAAATTTTGTTAATAAAAATATTTTAGAATTATCAAATTTAAGATCAATTGTTGTTGATGGTCGAGATATTGGAACCTGTGTTTTACCAAATGCAACAGCAAAAATATTTCTTGATGCAGATGTAAAAACTAGAGCTTATAGAAGAGTTAAACAATATCAAGAAAAAAATGGTAGACATCTTTCTGTTGATCAAGTAATAAATGAATTAATTGAAAGAGATAATAGAGATTACTCAAGACAAATTGCTCCTTTAGCCAAAGCAGACGATGCAGTAATCATTGATAATTCACAAATTGGATTTGATGATACTTTAGAACTAATTAAAAAAACTTATTATGGAAAGGTTATTAATGAATTTTGAAAAAAATAATCAAAACTTAATCATTAATAAAAAATTAGAACCTAAAAAGGAATGAATTTACTTAGATGATCATGAAATTTTACGAAAAAAATCAGAACCTGTTAAAGAATTAAATCAACAAGATTTGGATATTATAAGTAAAATGGTTTCATACATTGATACTTGTTATAATAATGAATATAAAAAATTAGACATTAAACCTGGTATAGCAGTTGCTGCTCCTCAGATGGGTTTAAGTAAAAGAATAATATATATACATTTTAATGAAGATGAAATAGAGCATCAGTATTTATTAATAAATCCTGAAATTATTTCATATAGTGATTCTTCAAGTTATATTGAAGGTGGAGAAGGTTGTTTAAGTGTACCCAATGATATTGTTGGAAACATTGAAAGAAAATATAAAATAGTGGTTAGTGCTTTTGATTTATTACAAAATAAAAAAATTGAAATTGTAGCAAAAAATTTATTATCAATTTGTATTCAACATGAGATAGATCATTTAGATGGAATTCTATATCCAGATAGAATAAATAAAAAGAATCCAAATTTTGCAAAATTAGATTGAATTAAGTTTTAATCTATTTTATATCGATTAATTGTTGATAATAAATAACTAATTTCATCCTTGTCTTCGTTTTTGTAAAATTCTTTATCTAATGGATAATAAGTAAGTTCTTTGCCTTTCATACTTATCATTATGTTATATTTATTTTTCAAATATGATTCAATGGCAAAATATCCCATTTTTGTTGCAGTATATCTTTCATATCCAGTTGGTTTTGCTCCTCTTTGGATAAAACCCATAACATGAACTTTTGTTGATATATTTGTATTTTGTTGAATATAATCTGCAATAGAACTTAGTTCACTAGATGAATAAAGTCTTTCGGTAATTAAAAAAATAATTTCTCGCTTTTTATTTTTAATAATTTTTTTACATACTTTTAAGATTTCTAGCTTATCCAAAATATTAAAAGGAGTTATAACATAATCTACATTGTTAATATAAGCTGTTGCAATAGTTAATGCACTACAATTTCTACCCATTAATTCTATTAAAAAAATATTTCTATGTGATCTTGCAGTATTTTTTAATAAATCAATTGTATCAGCTATGACATTTAATGCTGAATCAAAACCAATAGAATAATCTGTATAACTTACATCATTATCAATAGTACAAGGTATTGCTATAACCTTAATTCCTTTATTAACTAATAAATTAGCTCCTTGCATTGATCCATTTCCACCTAGAACAAATAAACAATCAATTTGATTCATTTTTAAATTTGATATAGCTTTACTAATATTTTCAGATTTAGAAAAATCATTAAAACGAGAACAATATATCATTGATCCAGAAAGATTAGATTTTTCTAATATTTCATCAATTTTTGCTTTTTTAAATTCATTATCTACCAATCCCTTGAAACCATTAAAAATTAAGTAAGGAACTAGGTTGAAGTCTAGAGATCTTGAAACAATAGATTCAATAACCTTATTCATTCCTGGAGAATCACCACCCGAAGTTAAAATAGCAATTTTTTTAATTGTCTTACTAGACATTTATTAATTCCTTTTTAATGATTTCAATAATATTATCCTTATTAAAACCTAAGGAAGAATAAACCTTAACACCATCATCAGAATAACCAAAATGGTTTGCTTGAATTGTAATAATTTTTTTACAGTATTTCAATAATTTATATCAATAGTTATCGCTTGATGCTTCAATACTAACTACTCCCAAATCAGAATCTAGAGTTTTTCTAATATAATCAGGTTCTTGATTTAGAAATTCCTTTAAGCATGGACAGGAAACTACTTTAGCATTAATATTAAAAAAATCACTTAAAGATTCTTTTACATCCATTGCTAAACTTACTTCACTCCCATTAGCTATTAAGCAAATATCTGGATTATCACAATCGGATATAATGTATGCGCCTTTATATGAGTTAGAAATAGAGCTATTTATTTGAGATGGTATAGGCTGTCTAGTTAAAACTAAGCAATTGGTTTTAATACTTTCATTTAGTGCAATACAAAAAGCAGCACATAATTCTTTCTCATCGCATGGCCTTCATACATAAACGTTATCAATTGCTCTAAGCATTGGTATTTGATCGTATGGTTGATGAGTAGGACCATCATTTCCTACATAATAACTATCATGAGTAAATATATAACTTGAAGGTAATTTAGACATTGCACCAAGTCTTATAGCAGGTTTCATATAATCAGAAAATGCTAAAAATGTTCCTGCAAAACATCTTAACCCTCCATGCAACAAAATTCCATTTTGAATTGCTCCCATAGCAAATTCTCTAATTCCTACCATAATGTATGGAGAATTGATATCATTGTTAAAATTTGAATTATTAAATGACAATTTGCAATTAGTTGTAGATGCTAAGTCTGCAGATAATGTTATTACATCTTTAATATTTGCAGAACTTAATTGATCAAAAAAATATTTTAAATATGTTTTTGTTGGAGCATCAAAGACATTCAAATCATCTAAATCAAGATATTTTGAAAAATCTTCGAACTGATTTTTGCTAATAGATAAAAAATCATTCATTAATTCAGGATATAATTCCTTATATTTTTCTATTAAATTTTGTCACTCAGAATATTTGCTATTCCCTCTATCAATTATGTTTTGTCTGAAAAAATCAAATATTTCTTGCGCAAAATTAAAATTATCATGATTAATATCAAAGTATGAATTAATATTATTCATTTCATCATTAGTAATTGATAAACCGTGTGCCTCATTAGTTGCTTGTTTTGAAGTACCTTCTCCAATAATAGTCTTAACTTCAATAAAAGAAGGTTTATTTGAAGATTTTGCCTTTTCAATACAAAATGAGATATTTTCTTCATTATTATCTGTACTAAGATAGTTTCATCCTTGAGATTCTACCCTTAATTTAATATCTTCAATGTTCACATCGATTACACTTGAATCTAGTTGAAAATCATTAGAGTCATGAATCATGATTAATTTATTTAACTTAAGTTTTCCAGCTAAACTCATTGCCTCATAACAAATTCCTTCTTGTAAATCTCCATCACCAACTAAAACATATGTATAATGATCAACTAAGCCATTTAATATTTTTCATTTATTATTTAAATATTTTTCAGCAATTGCCATACCCACGGCATTTGCTACCCCTTGACCTAATGGACCAGTAGATGCATCAATGTAATTATTTAGTGAATATTCGGGATGGCCAGCCACATTGTTATTTCCTTTTCTAAATTGTTTGATATCCTCTAAACTTAATAATCCAGAAAAATAAAATAATGAATATAAATTAGCACTACCATGTCCTGCACTTAATACAAATCGGTCTCTATTAAATCATTTTGGATCATAATTTGATATATTAATGTGTTTAGTGAATAATGCAAAATTAATTGGACTTGAACTTATTGCCATGCCTGTATGACCACTTTTTGCATTTTTAATAATTTGACAACTTAAAGAAATTAAAGCTTTTGTATATTTATTGAACATATAAATGTATTATTATTTTAGCAAATAATAATAAATGTATAGGAATAAAATACTAAACTATTAGTGCTTATTTGTTATTTGATGCATAATATAATAAGTTATCCAAAGAACTAAAATAAAATCCATCATAAATGTAATAACTTATAACTTCATTAACATTTATTTCTAACTTAACACCATTTTGTAATTTAATAAATTTAATCAAATTATCATATGCTGTACTTATAACATTTCTTGAATTATTTGAATCAATTGTATCTACAAAGTATTTTGTATATTTATTTGTTGAATAAACAATTACATCATGCGGTCTAATGCCATTTAATATTTTTTCTTGTACAGTACTAAATTTAGTATTTTGCAATGATGAAGAATATGATTCATAGGTAGTAGATTTTAATAAATCTTCTTTGTATAAATTTGCAGTTGCATATTCAATTTCTGATTTTGCATTTTTTATAGCAACTAGTGATGATGGTTCAACAAAATTATCATTATTCATTAAATTTGCAGAATTGTTTATGATAAATCAACTATTAGTATTAAATCCTAAGTATTTCTCAGCTTTTTGAGATTCTGTAATAATTGAATTTGTTTTTGAATCATAACTATTACCTGGTAATATACCAGTAAAATTTCTTCTACTTAATAAACCAAAATCATCAATTATTGGTCTCATTGATATTATTGTTGGTCTTATTTTTGATATGATGCTATTAGCTGCAGCTTCAATTGCTGCAACACTATTAAGAGAACTTCAATTTCCGCCATAACTATCACTAAAATTCTTAATTGCAATTGCAGTATATCTAGAATGTTCACCATTCATTTCAATATCATTAATTATGTCTTCACTTAGTTCTTCTTTATCACTATATAAACCTAAATATTTATCAATATTATCACTTGATTGAATGTAATTATCAATCTCATTATTAAATGTATATAAAGTTTCAACTCTATTATCGCTAGAAGATTTAGAAGAAATACTATTAATATAATCACTTAACATTGCTGCTCTACCAGAACTTGAATCATCGTATAATTTACCATCCAAATAATAACCATCTCTAACATATGAATGGTTTACTAAAATTGGGTTGTTCATTTTCATTGATGAAGCAGTTACTATTGATTCAACAACAGTACTTAATCCACC
>CASGBP010000015.1 GCA_949299825.1 uncultured Mycoplasmataceae bacterium | reverse complement strand
TATAGTATTAAATGTTTGTCCAATGCAATATTTAGCTTTTGACAATGTTTATATTGATTGTATGGATTCTTTTAGTGATAATGCAAGGTATAATCTTGATATTTATGATATTAAATTTAATAGAAAATATGCAAACGAATCATATTTAACTGGTCTTAACTTAATTAGAAATGGTACTATTAGAGTTTTTGAATTAAGTTTGAATTTTTTGATGGATTTTGATTTTAAACTTTTTAATGATTCATATGTGGATATCTGACAAAATAATTTAGATATTAAGACATTAAAACCATTAGTTTTATCTTATACACATGAAAAATTAGGCTATGTTGCATTTAATTCCATTGCTCCAAGTTACTTAATTAAAATGTTAGATGTTTTAGATACAAACTATATAATGTGTCAAAAAAAGGATAACAAGATCATTTGTGCTTTTTTGGTTGATACAGTAACAGATGCAAATACTAGTTTGGCTTTAGAATATTTTATTAATGCAATTTATGAAATGGTTAAGGCAACTAGTGGTAGATATAATTATGATTTACCTGAAGCAACAGGACAAAAAATTGTTAATATGAAAGACTGATATGAAAATAGAAGGAAAAACAAAACAAAATACAAAAATGCCCGTTTTATATATTAGAATATATTACTAGTTAATTTTATACATCAATTTAGATGTTGTAGAAAGTTTAAAATGAACATCCTATTTATAGGTGATATATTTGGAAAAACAGGGATTAGAGCTATTTTAAAGCAATTGGATCATATTGTTGATGAATATAACATTGATTTTGTCATTGCTAATGGAGAAAATACTACAAAATGCCGTGGTCTATCATATGCTGATTATAGTAATCTAAAAAAATTAGGTATTAATTTTTTTACCTTAGGTAATCATACATGAAGACAAAATGATTATCCTGAAGTATTAAAACAAGATGATGTAATAAGACCGTTAAATATAAATGAAAATAGTGATTTAGCAAATTATGGTTTAGGTACTAGAGTTGTAGAAGTAAAAAATAAAAAAATAAGAATAACTAATTTGCTTGGTAGTTCTATATATAATAGATATCCTGAACAGAATTTTATTAATCCATTTAAATGTTTAGAATCATTGCTTAGTGAGATTCAACATGAAGATTCTATTCATATTGTTGATTTTCATAGTGAGACAACTAGTGAAAAAAATTGTGCAATTAGAAGTTTTAAAGGAAGGGTTCAAGCAATTGTAGGTACTCATACTCACGTTCAAACCAATGATGCCAGAATCATTGAAAACACCGCTTATATAACCGATATTGGTATGACTGGTCCTGCAGAAGGTATTATTGGAGCTAAGGAGGATACATTAATTGAAATGTTTTATGATGATAGACAATTTTTTAAATTATCAGAGGCATCGGGTAAATATCAGTTATCATTTATAGTCATTGAGTTTGATGATAGTACTAACAATCCGATTTCCATTAAAAACCTTATTATATATGAGTAAATTTTGTAAAATACTAAAAAAATGTGATTATTTTTAAATAAATGATATTATTAATATGTTAAATTTTGCACGATTAAGGAGAAAACAATGGCAAAAGAAAAATTTGATAGAAGTAAACCCCATGTCAATATTGGTACAATAGGTCACATTGACCATGGTAAGACTACTCTAACTGCTGCAATATGTACAGTTTTAGCAAAGAGTGGTAAGGCAAAGGCTATGGATTATGCTTCAATTGATAGTGCACCTGAAGAAAAAGAAAGAGGGATTACCATTAATACAGCACACGTTGAATATCAAACAGATGCAAGACACTATGCACACGTTGACTGTCCTGGACATGCTGACTATGTTAAGAACATGATTACTGGTGCGGCACAAATGGATGGTGCTATCCTAGTGGTTGCTGCAACAGATGGTCCTATGCCACAAACTAGAGAACATATCTTGCTTGCAAGACAAGTAGGTGTTCCAAAGATTGTAGTGTTTTTAAATAAGTGTGATATGATGGCTGATAAAGAAATGCAAGATCTTGTTGAAATGGAAATAAGAGACCTTTTAAAATCTTATGGTTTTGATGGTGATAATGCACCAGTTATTAGAGGTTCTGCTTTAAAGGCATTAGAAGGTGATGCTCAATATGAAGAAAAAATTCATGAATTAATGAAAGCAGTAGATGATTATATCCCAACTCCTGCAAGAGATGTTGATAAACCATTCTTACTAGCTATTGAAGATGTTTTTACAATTTCAGGTCGTGGTACTGTTGTTACTGGTAGAGTTGAACGTGGTAAGTTAAATTTAAATGATGAAGTTGAAATTGTTGGTTTAAAACCTACACAAAAAACAGTTGCTACTGGTATTGAAATGTTTAGAAAACAATTAGATTATGCTGAAGCTGGTGATAATGCTGGTATTTTATTAAGGGGTACAAAAAAGGAAGAAGTTGAAAGAGGTCAAGTTTTAGCTAAGCCAGGAACAATAACTCCTCATACTCAATTTGAAGCAGAGATTTATGCACTTAAAAAAGAAGAAGGTGGAAGACATACACCAATGTTCAAAGGATATCGTCCACAATTCTACTTTAGAACAACTGATGTTACAGGTGCTATTTCATTAAAAGAAGGTGTTGAAATGATAATGCCTGGTGATAATACATCTATTACAGTTGAATTAATTGCTCCAGTTGCAATTGAAGTTGGATCTAAATTTTCAATTCGTGAAGGTGGTAGAACTGTAGGTGCTGGTACAGTTACAAAGATAATTAAGTAAATATAATAAAAACTTATTTTTAGGAAAAGTCTAGAACATAATCTAGACTTTTCTTTTTTATTTAAGGAATTAATAAGATATGAAAGATTTAGACTGAAATAATTATTTGGAAATTTTAGAGTATATAAGTCATAATAACTATGTAGAAAAATGAATGTCTACAATAGCATTAGTTACATATTCTTATTATGGATTAGATATTAAGTTTTATATAACTGAAAATAAGGAAATAATTTTCTTTATTAATGTTACAAAATCAACAAATGCAAATGATCAACTTAAAAATCAATGATTAGTTTCACAAATTTTTTATTTTGAAAACTCAGATATTAATAACTTAAAAAATGAAATTAATAAACAGTTGATGATTCTAAACAATAAGCTAGATCATTTTTATTACAATATTTCTCAAGAGATGATTAATTTTCTTGGGTTACCAGATAATTTATTCAAACCTTTAAAATATGTTTCTAATTATATTTATCCATTACAAAATTTAAAAACTTTTGCAGGAAAAAAAATGCAAAAAAAACGTAACCATCTTAATTTTTTTATTAAACAAAATCATAATTATGAAATAAAAAACATCAAAGAAGTTGATCAAAAAGAGATATTAGAATATTTTGAATATCATATGCATGAGTTCAGTGATGAATATAGAAAATATGAATTAGATATATACAAGGAATTAATTACTAATCAAATGCATAAATCATCTAATTTTAGTGGAATTGTAATTTACATTGATAATAAAATTGTTGCTGTAACTTTAGGATATTTGAACAGAAATATTTATGAAATAATTATTGAAAAGGCTAATAAAAACATTGATGGATTATACCAATTTTTAATTAAATCAAATTTAGAAATAAATGATATTAATTGCGAATTTATTGATAGACAAGATGATGCAGGAATAGAAGCGTTAGCAAAATCAAAACATTCGTATCATCCACTACATGAAATATTAAGATATTTTAGCATTGATGTTATAAAATATTAGCATATGTCTAGTGAATTCGTAATTAAAAAAGATATAAGTGAACATTTAAATGAAATTATCAATATGTATCATAGTGAATTTGGTGGTACTGAATTTGAAGCCCAAAATGTTATGACTTATATGATTGATCTAACTAAATCCTATGGTTATTTTAGAGACGATTTATTAGTTTCAATCGTATGTATTTCACCAAAGATAGCAGTAAATGATAAACAAGAAGAATATTCAATTGTCAATGTATGTGCAGTCATGACAAAACCTGAATTTAGAGGAAATGGCTACATGAAGAAGTTATTAGATTATGCAGTTGATGATTTGACTACTTTATATGATAGTGTTGTGATACAAAGTCAGAATTGAGATATTTATAAAGATTTTGATTTGATAGATTCAACCATCAAATATGAATATGAATATATCCCTGGAGTTTATCCTACTCCAATGATAATGATCTGAGAGGATCCTAACATCGACTTAGTTAAAGGTATTGAATCTACTGGGGATGAAAACTTTACAGGTATTTTAAATGATGATTCTTTTATTCAAGCTAAGTCTGATATTTATTTTGAATCTGGATGTCGTTTTCTAGCTAATCCTTTTGCATATATTTGAATTAATAGTGAAGCAAGAGTTATCGATTCCAATTATAATCAGCTTGCTCAATTAACTTGATTATTAAATTCTGCTTCAATTAATGGGAATTTATTATTATTTGAAGAGAATTTACCAGAAGGTATTGAATGTTTAAAACCAACTAATAAGAAAGTGGTAGTTACTAAAACTTTTGCTAAATCTAAGAAGGTTTTTAAAAATTTAAAATTAATTGATTTCTTGGTATAAATTATTTAATATTTTTTGTGCCTCTTTGGTTAACATTCTACCTTTTGGAGTTTTTATAATCAAGTTGTTTCTAATTAAGAAAGGTTCAATTTTATTTTCTATAGTATAGAGATCCAATTCTGTTATTGAAGCAATAGTTTTAATTCCTAAGTATTCTCCTTTTTCAAAAGCCTTTAAGTAGATAAAATCAATTGTTTCTAATCCTAGACTATAACTACCTATTTGTTTTAGTATTTGTTTTATTTCCATATCAGGTTCAATTGTTTTAAAATCGAAAATTCTTTTTAAAAGTTTAATTGCTACCCTTGGTGTGCCTTTACTATGATTACAAATTAATTCAATTTCCTGATCATTTAAAACAAGATTTAAATCTTTACATCTACTTTTGATTATTTCAATTATTTCATCATCATGATAAAGTCCAAAATAAAAACTTATTCCAAATCTTTCTTCTAATGGTTTTGGGATTTTTCCAATGTTTGTAGTTGCGGCGATTAATGTAAATTCTGGCATTTTTATTCTTGTATATTTAGCATTATTTTCTTTACCGATTTTTATATCAATAGTTCCATCCTCAATAATACTATATAATGTTTCAAAACATTCCTGACCAATTGCATGAATTTCATCAATAAAAACTACATCATTTGAACAAATTAATGAAAGAAAATTAAATAAATCAGGATTTTTTCTTAATTGACTGCCTTGAATAATTTTTAATTTTTTGTTTAATAAATTGGCAACAATATAAGCAATTGATGTTTTTCCCGTTCCTGGCAATCCATGCAATAGTATATTATCTAGCTTAGTATTATTATTTAATGATGATTGAATAAAAATATTTAAATTATTCTTAATGTTTTCCTTGCCTTTAAATTCATCAAAATTTTGTGGTCTAAATTGATTAATGTTCATTAGTGTCATGCTGTTTAGCAATTATTTGAATAGATTTGGTAATTATTTCATTTAATGGCAAGTTATGATCACAATTTGATAATGCTCAATCAATGTCTGCTTTTTTATATCCTAATTGTTTTAAAGCATAAATTAAATCATTATTAATTTGTGTATTTTTATCATTAATCTTTGTTTGCTGATAATTATATTTAATAGATAATTCACTAATAATTAATGTAGCTATTTT
>CASGBP010000014.1 GCA_949299825.1 uncultured Mycoplasmataceae bacterium | reverse complement strand
TTCTGTTTATTACATCTCTTTTTAAAATTGGATCTCTATCTTCATAAACTTTTGAAATTACAACTGTGGTGCCATGATCACCTTTTATAACCCTATTACTATTTGGTATAGCTTCAACAAAAATTTTTTCCTTATTTGATTTATTCTCAGTAAAAAATTCTAACTTATATTCATCATTGTTTTCTTGTTTTGTATAAATTGTGCCATTTTCACCAAATCAAAAAATACCTAATTTCATCCCTACACCATATTGGTTATATTGATTACTTGAATTGCCATCTCGGTTACTTGGTTGCATAGCATCTTCTAATTCTGATGATGACATACCTCTTGCATTATCACTAATGATGATTTTTACATTTTTTGTATCTTCATTATTAAACTCAATATTTATTCGACACCCATTTATTGATCTAGAAGGTTTTCCTCTATTTTCTTTATCACCAACATAACTTGAAATTGAATTATCTATAAACTCACTAATTGCTAATCACTCATTAGTCGGTCTATTCTTATAACCTCTTATCATTTCATATGTTGCAACTATTTCTTTTGACATATCAAATAGATTGTAATGTTCATATAGCTAAAAAATAACCTACTATAGTTTCCTTGCTTTATAATCGCTAGCAACTTTTTTTCTCATGCTATTTAGCTCATCATCACTTATTTTGTCTAAATTAAAATACTTCATAGCTTGTTTGAATTCATTTAAGGTGTAGCATCATTCATATTTTTTTCCTTTTTGTTTATAATCCTTGAAATTCTCAATTTGACACATGACTTTTATAATGTTATTTCTAAAATTTTTAGTTGAATATCAATTATCAATTATTTCTCTTCTTCTCTTATATAATTCCATGTATAAAAGATCATTTTCTATTTTGATATCCATATCTATTAAAATCTTATACATCCCGTTGTAAATTATTTGAGATAAATATAAATTAGGTCATTCAGCTTTCAAAATCTCAAATCGATTCATAGTTAAAAATGAATTATCATTATTTTTTATTTTTTTCTTTGCTATTTCTATTCTTTTTTGTTCAATTCAAGAACCATATGGACAAGATGTACATCCTAATCTATTAAATCTTAGTTTTTGATCCTTTAAATCCTTATTATGATCAAATCCATAAGCTATGTTAACATCCAAATTATTATCTTTAATATATCTTCAAATATCCTTTGAGTTTCAAATAGATAATGGTCTTGATTTTTTCTTATTTTTTTTATAAATATTGCACCCTTGTTGAATTCAAGATTTTCTTCTTAATTGTGATTCTTCAGTCATAGTACCAATAAATGAAGGGCGATTATCATGTTTCAAATTTCCCTTTATATAATCACAACATTTTTCAGAAAAGAAATATGTATCATGATATTTTTTAAAATAATCAATCATATCTTTATCTACTTTTTCATCTAATTTTGGTCATTTGTCTAGCATATCATCATCTAACAAAAATAATCGTTGTTTAGATAATCTAAATCTAGTTGTACTGGTCTTATTTTGGTCAATTCCAAAAAACCATTTCGTTAGATTATTTTTTGTCATAGATCTTTTAACTCTATTTAATAAAGTTGAGATTTGCTTAGAATAAATTGGATAACCTTTTTCAGTTAATATTTCATTTCAGGTTTTTTTAGGATTAACTATTTGAACATTTCTTAGTAAGGGATAATGTTTTTGATATTTTTCAGCAGTATCTCTTACAAACTTTATGGTTGAAGGAAAAGTTACTTCTGTAGCATAAACCATAACCAAAGGAATGTTTGATTTCATTTCAGCATGTACTCTTAGTACTAAATCTAATAAGACTGTTGAGTCTTTTCCTCCTGAAAAAGAAATAGTTATTTCAGGTTCGCTATTTTTTTCACAATCTCTAATAAACTCTTTAATCTTTTTTTTAGCTCAAACAAGTTTATCTGAGTAAGGCATTAATTTGACAAATTCTTCATAATGGCTTCTTCTAATCTCTATATCATTGTTTTCTAAATTTTGATCATCTACACCATTAAAAGTATCATCGTTCATCATTTGATGATAAAATAAAAGATTTATAATTTTAACCAACTATGGTTGGTTTAATATATTTATCAAAAGTTTATTATTAAAGGTATGAAAAAGGCAAAATTAACCCCCCCCCCGTGCAGATTTGATGAAAAATTTGTTCCTGAAACTGATAATTTTTTGTTGTTGCTCAGAACAAAAATTTTGAATATGACAATTGATGAGTTCGTTACTAGTATGGGTTGAACAAATGAAAAATATTATCAACAAATTGTTAATGGATATAGTTATAATGGTGAAATAAGGAAGAAAAAACCCACAATAAATTACATTTTTACTTCATTAAATTATGCAATTGAAAATAATGAAAATTTTAGAAAAAACAAGGATGAAATAAAAAAATTGATCAATAAATACATTATTAAATTCTAAATTTTTAGTTTACTATAAGATTTTATAATATAATTATATATTATAGTCATTGTGAGGGTATATGAAAAAGAAGATATGTTTATCAATAATTGGTGCAATGGCTTTTACCTTACCTATTGTTGCAACTTTTATATCATTAAACACATCAAGTAAAGAGGCAATAACAATTGATGGTAAGCATTTTTCATCGAGACTTGCAGCAGAAAAATACTTAGATAATAATTATGGAGTTAAAACTAGCCAAATGAACTCTGATAATTACTATATTGAGAAAAATAATAAAAAAGTTTATCTAGGGCAAGCACAAGTT
Organism: uncultured Mycoplasmataceae bacterium; assembly: GCA_949299825.1. Lineage (GTDB taxonomy): Bacteria > Bacillota_I > Bacilli_A > Mycoplasmatales > Mycoplasmoidaceae > Mycoplasma_L. Next base: position 6,528 of record CASGBP010000014.1, on the reverse strand, counting down.
CAACAATTAATTGATTCTGAAATTGATAATACTGAATCTAAAACAATTTATTCCACCTCAGCAGATATAAAAGCAAATCTTATCAATTCATCAATTGGTGAGCTTTCGCCTGAATGATTTTTAAAAACTGAGATTAATCCAGAACAATCAATTAAAATTTATAGAGGTACAGATGATACAACTTATTTAAGTGAAGCTGAGGCTTTGGACACTTTTATTAACTCTGGATATGAAGTTTATTACTTCAATGACATATATTTTAAAAGCAAGGATGAACTATATAGTTATCTAGTTAATATTTATTTTGAAGATAGCAACAATGCTAATGTAACTAGCATAAGAATAAAGGCTCCTAATGGTGAATACTCAAATATCATAAATATGAAATCTAAATCTGACTGAAAAAACACAGCAGCAGCATTTATTCAAGACAATGCTATTAGTGTAATAAAAATAAAAACTAACTCAGGTTACAAATATATTTCTTCTAAAGACAGTATTAAACAAGCTATAGATTTTAACGATATTCCATATGTTAAAGTAGTTGCAAATCAAGGAAAGCAAAATTATGTGGTTGGATTAAATTTGAATGATAAATATAAACTTAGTGGAGGTAATTACTATCAAGGATATGTTAACATTGCTTCAGGAATGAAAAATCCAACTAATTGAAATCAACAAATTGATGCATTCACACCAAATTATGAAGATAGTTTATTAGCTAGTTTTAATACCGTTATGCAAACTTTTTTCGGTAATTACATTTCACGTGGTACAGCTTCAATTGATGCTTCAGGGATGGCTACATATAGTTCAAATCTTTTATTTGCTGAAAATGCAAGCACTCTAAACACCAATTATCAAACTGTTACTGGTTCATTAGATACTAGTAAAGTTCTTGATGGTGATATTATTGGTTCAGATAATAATAAAGAATATTTATCAGATGGTGAATATGTAACATACAAGGAGTTGAAAGCTAATTCATTAACATCATTATCAGTTAATTTTAGATCATTGTTCTATGGAGTTAATGCTCCATTAAGTAATTATGCTCATATTTATGAAGAAGTTTTAGCGATATCAAATAATTATGCCTCAATGCAAAATTATAATCCTTTAATGAAAATTCCACTATTATACACTGCAATGATGGATAGATTAATATCAATAGGTGCACCAACAGAATCAATTAATGCAACTAAAAAGTATTTTACATTGGTAGCAGAAGTTTATCAAAATATCATTTATTTAACATTAGGTAATTCAGGACTAAAACCAAATAATGAGTTTTCTGCTAATGGAGAACTAAATCTAGTTAAAATCTTTGGAATTAATAATGAAACAATAGAATTTGATATCCAAAAATATGAATCATACTTTGTTAGTGTATATGGGTCATTTATTAGTGGTGCAACTGCTTTAGTTAATGATATGGTCTCAGTAAAGTTTGGTTTATCCTTAAATGCAAAACAAGCAAAAAATTTAGCGGATAACGTTACTAGGAATTTTTATGGTAATAATCAAAATTGAGCAATGATTGCCAACAATGTTTACAACACAATTATTTATCGAAACAATACAAATAAAAATCTAATGAGTAACCAAGATTTATGAGACAGAGCAAGCGAAGATTGAACATTATTTGCAGCTCTAAAAATTGTTGCAGCTGATGTTTTAGATACTAAAAATAGAGAATCAATTCTTGATTCTTTCGAGGATCATGCTGGAGAATTGTTAAACAGTCCAGACAGTTGAGAATATGTACCCAATGATAATGTATTCAAGAAATTTGCATACTATTCTTATTACACTGAAAATAAATTGTTTACACCAAATGAAATCTTATTGACTATAAATGCATTAAATACAGATACTTTATTAGCTTGAATACATGCAATAACTTATATGAATACTGAATTAGAAAAAGATAAGAATAGCAATTTAGCAAACAAAATATATGATATGTCATTAGAGTATCAAGTTAATGAAGAAGATGATGATATCTATGAATTTAAATTAGCCGAAGCAATAAAAAGAGATGAAATTTTTTATAACTATAATTTTGGTGATCTGAATGATGAAATAAAATTAAATTTACCTTCAGTATTTGATGCTGCTTATATGACTTTTAGTCAATATATGGCTATCACAATTATTAGAATGCTAGCTGATCTTTCTCAGAAAGATACTTTATTTATTTTTGATAATGAAGTTAATAGCTTAGTAATTAATCCAGAATATAAGACAATGGCAACTGAAATAATTAGTGATATTAGAGAAAACAATCCAGAGTTAGTCATCCAATTAACTCATTTATATCGAGGATGACAAACCATCCAGCAAAATATTGGTGATTTAGCATATCGACATACTTATGAAGAATCTTCAAATTTTTCATTAGATGATACTACTACTAGAAACATCATTAAGCACACTGCTCAATATGCTTCTGTAATTAATCAAAATTTGGATTACTTACAAAATCAATTAACAAAAATAGGTGTGCCATTAAAAACTGGTCAAATTATTGCATATAGTGGTAGTTTAACTCAAATGTACAATAATAATAAAACTAATGAATTTGAAATTTCTATAGGAATTGAAAAAATCCCTTATAGTAGTGGTCAATCTACTACTGATATTGCAACATTTTTGCCAAAGATTGATAAAACAAAATCAGCTTATGTAATTCCAAATATTACTACTAAAGACAATACAATAGCTGAAATCAATATTTCAACAAGCATATACATGATCCCAACATTATTCATAGAAGAAGGGTTGGAGGAATTTAATGCAATTGATTATCAATGAGATAAATACTTAGATACTAGTTTGTTATCAACTATTGGTATAAATGATATTAATTCATTAATCTATTTACCAGATGTTAAATTTAGTTCAAGCCAAAATCAAACTGTTGTAGATAATTATACTTATGTTAAAAAATGAGGTTACAATGATTATTTAGACATTAGTAACAATGAGTCATTTGCTGATTTCAATACAGATATAAAATCTTATAATTTTATAGATAAAATTGTTGAACCAAAAACTCCTAGTCTAATAGATAATAACTTGAGTTATGATGATCAAGAAAGCTTAAATAAAAAATTAATTAATTCAAATTCAATTGATGAATCAACAGATAATGCTAATTTAATTTCAATATATAGTAATAAAGCTAATTCGATTTATTCAAATCCTGATGAAATTATGAATTTTATTGAAGGTATAAATCAAGAAGATTTAGAAAAACTAGGAATAACTATTTCAAAAGTAAATGCATCTGATGAGTCTTATGTTAATAAAGTTAAAGGTTTTGTTATTTTAGATGGTAAGATTGTTGAAAAAAACATCTTCTATGTTTTTGGTGAAAGTAATCTTACGCAAAACAATAAATTAAAATCGGTAGAAAGTTTATTAGAAGCCTTTTATATTGATGATAACGGTAATTTATCATTGATTCCTGATTCTGGTGTTCTTCATGTTTTTGCAAATACAACCAATGATGTTAATAATCAAAAATATTTACTTGCAACAACAGAAAGAGTAGATTATGATAATACAGATTCAAAAGGATATACTATAGTTTCATCACAAAATGAAGTTCAACTTAATGATATTAAAATTATTAAAAATTCAGCCCTTCGTGAAAGTCGAGGCTTTGTAAGTGATATTGTACAAAATAAGTATTTTAGCACCAATAATAATTTAACTTCACATTATAAGGGTAGTAATCTTGGAACTGATGATATTATTATAACTAGAAGTAAAAAGTTTCAAGCTTTATTAAAAAACCGTTCCAATAATAATTATGCAATTAATGGTGGTGTGGCAAGACTAACTTGATGAGATGTTGCTGAAGAATTTGAATTCTCAAAAAATGTTAATAGTTATGAAAATAGTTTATACAATAAATATAATGATTTAAAAAATAATAATAGTAATGTAATTGATGCTATTAATAATATGAATAATGAAATTATGAATGATGAGAGAAGTACTATAACTTCATCTATTGATGAAGAAGGAAGGTTTGTTTTTGATAAAAATAATAATGCAAATATTGATAATGCAAATGTTGATGATGCATTAATAGCATCAAGAGCCCAAAATGATTTATCTTTAAATTCTGATGATAATCATTCAGAAACTATAGATTTTATAAAAGAATATAGTAGAAGACTAGATATAATAATGAATGAAGTTGATAATACTGTTAGTACAACCGTTTCAGATGAGTTTAATAGAGGTAGAGTTGTTAGCGCAAATGGTGAACATTTAGTAGCTTCCACAAATAGTGATAATCCAATAATAAATAGTGATGATCAAGATTTTAAAAACTCAGCCAACTCTTTAATGGATAGATTAATAGATAGAACAATTCTAATTAATAGTGCAATAGATAATGGATTAGATTATCCAAAATCATTAGAAACAACATTACGTGATTTTTTTAGAGAAATAAGTTTAGATAAAATTGATAATTTTGAGGATTTTAAATACGAATTTGATTTAACTATTAAAAGGTGATTAAATCTTAATATTGAAGATGATAGTGGCTATCCAGATGATATTAAAAAAATTTTCTTTGGAGAAGATTTTTCTATTTCAAAAAAGGCCTATGATTTATATAATGATGATGCTAATAAAGTTATTCACAATGCTAGAAGTTTAAATGATTATATTTTAAAAAATGAATATGGAAATAAAAGATGAGATGATGATTCACTTTTTACACTTACATATGATTTTAAGTTAGATTATGAATTAAGAATTTCAGCAAACTTGACATATTTGGTATTTAATATGAGCGATGTAAATAATTCTGATAGATTTAATGAACTTAAAAAATCTAAAATATCTTCATATATAACTGAGTTTATGGTAAATTATTTTGATAAATCTTATGACATTGGTGACACCAATGATTTTAAGAATAAGATAAACAAACATTTTAAGGAATGATTAAATAATAAATTTCCTGATGATGAAAATATTAAATGCACCATAACAACTAAACTAAATAAAGATAGTATTAAAAATTTTATATACAACCCTAATGAATCATTGTTATTATCAAATTTTGGCATTCTTAGTGAGGTTGCTAGAGAAAATATGTTTGATACTATGGTTTATTCTATCTTTTTGACTGATAATGAATTTCCTGCACGTCTAAGAAAAGCAATAACTAAAAATTTTGAGGATAATAGAAAATATTTTGATAGTTTGCTTAATGACGTTAGGAATGATGCAACCTTAACAGATGATAAAAAACAATCAATTATAAATTTCTTAAATGAGGAAAGAATGTTATATGCAACTTATTATGATGATTTAAGATCAGGAAAAAAAGTAAATACAATTAGTAATGGAGTTTCGCAAGTAACAAATATGACTAATAATGTTCCAGGCTTGGTTAACATGGGGCAAATTACTGGTAGTATTAGTAGCTTATCTAATGTTACTCAGCAAGATGTCAATAGAATAGAGCAAGAAGTTAGTAGAACAATGGAAGTAAATAATACAGCTGGAGATAAAGATATTAGTAACAGAAGAGAAAATAGCATAAGTCAAATTAATGACACTAGTGAATCAAAAGTTATTAAGAATAACCCAGGTCAAATAGCTGATGGTATTATGGCTGATCATAAAAAAACAGTTCAAACCTTAGAATCACCAAATAAAATAACTCAAAAAAAACAATCTAAAAAAATGAAAATCTTAGCTAAAGCTCAAAAAGTAATGAATTGAATTGATATTGCAGGAACTGTGATGGGAATTATTGATATGGCTATGATGATTCAAAAAATGGTAGCAGGTAGTAAAGAATCTCCATCTGTTTATACTTTTAAAGTTGATAACTATGAATGACAGTGAAGTGGTGGAACTTATAAATACTCTGCTGCAGGTTTAAGTACAGCAATAACCAATATTCAAACAGCATCAGCAATGAAAATTAATAATCCAATCCAATTAAATCATGCCTATGTTCGTGATGCATATTTCTACAATGGAAAATTATATGATGATTCATTAACTGGAAGAAATCAAATGTTAAATGACTATATAGATGATTTAGAATTTGCGATTGAAACTCAAAAAACTACTGGTTCTGCTTCCGTTCTTTATAGCTTTGAAAATGTTTTTGAAGGACATTTAGAAACAACTAACAATGTTGATACTCAGTTGAATTTATATGAAAATAAAACAGAATTAGCAGAAGATGTTATTAATGATATAGAAATAAATCAACTAGAGTCAAGATTTATTAATGAAACAGTTAAAAGTTATACTGACAAATATGGAGGCAATTGAAGTTCAATTAATGGTATAGCTGCTAAGGAGGCTGCTGCCAATAATATTAAAAATAAAATTAGGCCTACTATTTTATCACTTAGACCAATTTTAGACACAAGAGGATTACTTTATTCTAGAAGGAATCTTACTCTTCTTCCAGGAAATAGTTATGATGCAAAAAACAATAAAATTATTACAAGTAAGGAAAAGAAAATAATTGAT
>CASGBP010000013.1 GCA_949299825.1 uncultured Mycoplasmataceae bacterium | reverse complement strand
TTTTTTGATAAATCTTCAGGGATACCAGCTACTTCAAACATAACAGTTCCTTCCTTAACAACTGCTACTCATTTTTCTGGTGAACCTTTACCTGATCCCATTCTTACTTCTAATGGTTTTTTAGTCATTGATAAGTGAGGAAAGATTCTAATTCACATTTTTCCAGTTTTTCCTAAACGTTTAGAGATGGCAATCCGTGCTGCTTCAATTTGTTTAGTATCAATTCAAGCACCCTTAGTAGCCATTAAACCATACTCACCAAAACTTACATATGTATTACCCTTAGCTTTTCCTTTGTAACTTATCTTATGAGGTTTACGATATTTTGTTCTTTTTGGTTGCAACATAAATTACTCCTTTCCCTTAGATTTTGTACTTTTAGTATTTGGAGACTTAATAGTTTGACTTACAGAAGGAGGTGTAAGACAAACTTTTGAAATTTCTCCTTTTTTAAAAATTTCACCTCTATTAATTCAAACTTTTACTCCGATTATTCCATATGTTGTATGAGCTTCTTCAAGAGCATAATCAATATCTGCTCTTAAAGTAGAAAGAGTAACAACACCTTCGGAATAACCTTCTTCTCTTGCCATTTCTACTCCACCTAATCTTCCAGAAACTCTTGTTTTTATTCCTAATGCACCTGCTCTCATCACCTTTTTAATTGCCATCTTTTGAGCAGTTCTAAATGATACTCTACGTTCAATATCATCAGCAATTTCACGTGCAACTATTCTAGCATTAACATACGTGTTTACAATTGGTACAATATTAATATTTATCTTTGTTTGTCTTCCTATGATTTTTGCCACTTCAAGATGCATATTTTTTTGAACATCAGGTTCTAACAATAAACCTGGTTGTGAACAACTAATAAATAAAAATATTTCTTTTTTGTTTCTTTCAATTTCAATACCATTAATAATTGCTAATTTATACTTCTTAATAAAATGTTTTCTAATCTTATCATCTTGAACTAATCATTCAGCAGTTTGTTTATCACTACTAGCAATTCATCTAGTTTGTCATTCCTTATAAATACCATAACGTAGTCCATTTGAATTTACTTTTTGTCCCATAAAAACTCCTTTTACTTACCTTCCTTTTTTTCTGTTTCTGGTTTTTTAATTCAACAATGGTAGCAAATATGTTTACCATTATCCAATAGGATAGAAGTAAAACATTCTTCGCTACATTTAGAACACTTATGAGGTTTTTCATTATAACCTGCCTTTTTTCTTCAATCCTTTAATCTTTTTTCATAATCATATTCATCTACCTCATGAGATTTAATAACAGTATGTTTTTGATCAACACTAATTCCATTTACCATCTTAGGTTTAGATGATTTTTGTTCCTTCTTTGGTTTAGTTTCAGCTGGTTTAATTGGTTTTTCTGATTTTTTTGTTTTTGGAGATTTTGTGATTTTTCTTTTGTTTTTTAATGCTAATAATTGTTCTTTTCTTTCATTTGGATTATCACTTAAATGAATCTCAATATGAGTTGTTCTTTTTAAAATTACATCTGCTGAACCTCTAGCTCTTGGCATTGTTCTCTTTCAAGTTGGGCCTTGATTTGCAAAAATGTTATAAACATAAAGTTTATCACCATTCATTGAGTGATTATGAGTAGCATTAGCAATTGCACTAGATAATAACTTTTTAATAATAGGAGCAATCTTCTTTTGTGTATTATTTAGAATAATTAAGGCATCTTTTATTGATTTATTTCTTATAAGATCACAAACCAATTGGGCCTTACGATGTGATATTCTAATATTTCTTTGAATAACTTTACAAACCATTTATACCTCCTAATTATCCCTTTTTGCTTCTGTATGTTGTTTAAACACACGAGTTGGAGCAAACTCACCTAATTTTCTACCAACCATGTCTTCAGTCACATAAACTTTTATAAAGCTTTTGCCATTATGAACTTCAAATGTTAAACCAACAAATTCAGGAAATATCGTGCTACGACGAGATCAAGTTTTAATACTTTTCTTCTTGTCAGTTGAATTCATAGCAACAACTTTTTTCATTAAACTTGCATCAACAAATGCACCCTTTTTTGAACTTCTAGACATACTAACACTTCCCCCTTCTTCTAATAATCAACTTGGTAGATGGTTGTTTTTGTTTTCGAGTTTTAACACCCATGTGTCTTTTACCTCATGGGGTTCTTGGAGCATCCATACCAATTGGTTGTCTACCTTCACCACCACCATGAGGGTGATCGTTAGGGTTCATAGCTGAACCTCTAACAGTTGGTCTAATACCCTTGTGACGATTTCTACCAGCCTTACCAATATTCACTAAATTATGATCTTCGTTTGAAACTTCTCCAATAGTAGCTCTACATTCTTTTCTAATTTTTCTAACTTCACCAGAAGACATTTTACATATTACATATTTTCCTGTTTCATCTCAACCAAGGATTTGAATTGATGTTCCTGCACTTCTTGCTAATTGTCCTCCATGACCTGGAATTAATTCAACATTATGCACTAATGTACCTTCAGGAATAAATTCTAATGGTAAACTATTACCTAACTTAATATCTATGTTTTTATTACCTGAAACAATTTTGTCACCAACCTTAATCCCTTTTGGTGCAATAATATATCTTTTTTCTCCATCCTCATAATTTACTAAAGAAATAAATGATGTTCTATTTGGATCATATTCAATTGTCTTAATGGTACCAATTTTGCCATCTTTATTTCTCTTAAAATCAATAATTCTATATTTTCTTTTTTCTCTTCCACCTTGGTGTCTAACAGTAATCTTACCTTGGTTATTTCTACCAGAATTCTTTTTTAAAGTTACTAATAATGTTTTTTCAGGAGTAGAGGTAGTCAAAACAGATTTATAGTCAATCATAATTGTTTGTCTTTTACCACTACTTCGATTCTTAACTCTTTTAACTGCCATAATTGCCTCCTAATACGCTTTTCGACATTTAATTACTTTCCTTTTGCTTGCTTTCTTAACTGTTTGTTTTGAACATTAACCTTTTTATCAATAGAATCTGATTTGATTGACTTTTCAGGTTTTACCTTTGAATCATTATCAATTTTCTTAACCTTTGATTTTTCCTTTACACCCTTTTTATTTTTTGCATCCTCATTAGAATTGTTTGATGCTTCTTCCATTTCATCTTTTGTAATCGCAATTTGAATACCTTTTGGCAAAATGATGTAAGCTATTTTAAATTGTTTAGTTCGACCAGGGTTTGCTGTACCATTTCTAAAAGATTGAGATTTTCTATTTAATACATTGATTTTTACTGGATCAACATTGTATATTGCTTTGAATGCATTACGAATTTGTATTTTTGTAGAGGTACGATTAACAACAAAAGCTAAACAAGAATTTTCTTGAAACTTTCTTAACATATAGGATTTTTCAGTATGATAAGGTTTAATAATAACATTTGAAATTTCCATTATGCATATACCTCCTTCATCTTAGTAAATGTACTGACTTGTGCAATGATTATAGTTGTATGCATCAAGTCACGAACTGAAACTTGATTTCATCTTTTTGCTTCAACTTTTGGAAGGTTATTAACTGAAAGTTTAATATTATCTTCTTCATTAGTTATGATAAGAACTTTTTTATTTTGAAATTTTGCATTTTCCAAGAACTTTACAAATGTTTTTGTAGATGGTCTTTTTAAATTAATTGTGTCATCTAAACTAAATAAGCTTTCATCATTAAGTTTAATTGAAAGAGCAGATCTAAAAGCTAATTTAAATACCTTTGAATTAACTTTTTTAGTGTAATTTCTATTTGGTTTTGGACCAAAGGCAACACCACCACCAACTCAATGTGGGTTTCTAGTTGAACCAGTTCTTGCCTTACCTGTATGTTTTTGACGTCATGGTTTTTTACCACCACCTCGAACTTCACCTTTAGTTAAAGTTGAATGAGTACCTTGACGTTCAGCAGCATTTTCAGCAATCACACAATCAAACATTGCTTGTTTATGTGGAGTTTTTAAAAATAATGCATCATCAATATTTGTATTTCCCTTAATATTGCCTTCAATATCAAATAATTTAACTGAAGTTGCCATTATTTGTTACCTCCTTCTTCTGACTGTCCTTCATCACTTTTAGATTCTGGTTTATCCAATGGTTTTGCTTCTTCATTAGGTGTAGTTGCTGCTTCAATCTTCTCACTAGTAACTTCTTCTTTGGCCTTTACTTCTTTAGCTGGTTCATCTTTTTTACCTTGTGGATTAAATAATTTTATTTCATTATTTTTATCACTCATTTTTTTAGAAGATCTAATATAAACTAATCCCTTTTTGTTTCCAGGGATAGCACCCTTAATGACCATTAAGTTTTCATTAGGTATAACATCAACAATTAGTAAGTTTTGGATGGTTACATTTTCATGACCATAGTGTCCTGGTAATTCAGTTCCCTTAAATACTCTTTGTGCCTGACTACCACCACGACCACCAGAAATAGAACCTACATAACGATGTGGATAACCTGCACCATGTCCTAGTGGACCAATAGCAAAATTATGACGTTTAATTGATCCAGTAAAACCATGTCCCTTAGTTATTCCTTGAACATCAATGTAATCTCCTTTTTTGAAGATATCAACCTTAATCTCATCACCTACATTATTTCCAGTACTATTTCTAAATTCCTTTATATAACGTTTAGGATCTGAATTAGCTTTTTTAAATTGACCTTTCTTAGGTTTATTTACATTTTTTTCCTTAATTGTTTCATAACCAACTTGAATAGCATCATAACCATCCTTTTCTTTGGTTTTAACAGCTATCACCTTGTTAGGTTCTACATAAACAATTGTTACAGCATGCATTCTTCCTTGTTCATCAAATACACTTGACATTCCAACTTTTGTACCTAATAATGCTCTCATAAATTCTCCTACTATAATTTAATGAATATCTCTACACCTGTTGGAATAACAAGTCTTTTTAAACTGTCAATTGTTTCAGCCTGTGCATTTTCAAGAATTATTAATCGTTTATGAGTTCTTCTCTCAAATTGTTCACGACTTGATTTGTTAACATGCGGTGATCTTAGAATTGTAAAAACCTCTTTTTTAGTTGGCAAAGGAATAGGTCCTTTAATAGTTGAATTTGTAGCTTTTGAGATCTCAACTATCTTCTTAACAGATTGATCTAATAATTGATGATCATAAGAAACTAGCTTAATTCTAAGTTCTTGATTCATTTGTTGTCCTTTCATATGTTGAATCTGTTTTCTGCTTAGTTACCTGATACTAGACAACTTGTTTTGGTGTATCAGCAATCTAAACAAAAAACATATATATTATACTATATAAGTTAAAATATTCTATTTTAAATAATAAAATTTGTATAAATAGTAAAAAATAATAGAAATTTAGATGAATTTACTACATTTCTCACTTGATTATTGTTTTTCATGGATGGGTATAATCATAATCAAATGCTTCTTCTATTTGCTTAATATTTCTTACTTCAATTACCTTACCAATAATTTTTTTGACTTTTGTTTGGTTAGTTTTATTGCTTAAAAATTTGATGGCTAATTGAAAATCGTCTTTAGTTGAGCGGGATCTACCAACTAATTTTAGCCCTTTTTCTAATATCATTCTTGTATTCAATGATACATGATCCTCACTAACCCCTAACAAACAAATTGTTCCATTTGGATTAATTGTTTCTATTATTTGATTAATTACTTTTGCTGAGTTATATCCGCCAACAACCTCAAAAGCAACATCAACTTTTTTAATTTCATTTTTAAAAACATTAATTCGTTTACTTGCAGTTCCAAAAAATTCTAATTTATCATCGTTTTTACCATATATATAAATTTTCTTATGAGGAAATTTATTTGATAGATATAAATTAAGTAAATAACCTAAATTTCCATCACCTCAAATCCCAATGATGTTTGCCTTTTGTAATTCTGGTTTTAACGATTCAACTGCATGAATAGCCACAGATAAAAGTTCACTAAACACACCAACACATGGATCAAAATTAAAAGGTATTAATTGATTTTTATCAAGAATAACATTTTGTTGCATAAATCCATCAGTGTCTGAAGACATAAACATGTTTTGAGGATCATAATTTTCATTTATTGATTTATTAATGTTTAAATTCGGTAACATCACAACCTTATCACCAATGTTAAATTCATTGTTGTTATCTAAAACAATTTCACCAACTGCTTCATGAATCAATGAGATTGGTAATTTTTTTTGTAATATGTCTGGACTTCTTTTACCTTGAAAATACCTTTGATCAGCAGCACAAATGGAAAGATAGGTAGGTTTAACAACAATCTTGTTTTTGGT
>CASGBP010000012.1 GCA_949299825.1 uncultured Mycoplasmataceae bacterium | reverse complement strand
TTACAAAGTTGCAACTGATTGTGATCAATATTACTTAATTAAATTAGCGGCAATTAGACAATGTTATTTAGATCAATCACAATCAATAAATGTTTATTTCAAGCAAGTAAAATCTCTAACTGAATTTAGCTTAATTCATATTTGAGGATTTAGTTTAGGAATCAAAACTTTTTACTATTGTAAAACTATTAAAGAAGAGTTACAAGAAGTTTGTGAAAGTTGTTCTTAATAATTTCTAAATTCATTAATGAATTCTCTTTTTCCTAAAATCATTTTTTTAATTTCATCATAAAACTTTTGAGTAGAAATTTTTTCAATTAATTCAATTATTTTGCCATGAGGAATGTTGATTTTCTCATTTATATTTATATTGTTGATATAGTTTTGCATTTCTTCAATAGTTGTTACAATTAGAATATACATTGCTGCAACATCAAAATGATAAAGTCTTTTTGAGTTTACAATTAATTCTTTTAATAATGAACTATTTCAACGTTTATTTTTATTGTTATATGCTAGTGAAACTGTATAGATGAAATAGTTGTATATTTCATCAGCAAATTCTTTACTTGAAGTTAATCCAAAAATAAACAAGTCTTGATAGATTTTAATATCAGGGTGTTGCAAATTAAAATTACTTAAATCACCATGTAATAAAATTCATTGATAATGTCTAATCACATTATTCACAAGTAAAAGTGGATCTTTCATATCATTCTTCATTAGTTTATAAGTAATGTAGTCACAATCCTTAAGTTTTTTTTGATAATATTTTAAGCTTTTTTCGTTTTTTACATTTGTTTTCATATACTAGATTATATCCTAACTAACCAAATAAGACATTAACTGCTAGATCTAGTTTATGTAAAAAATTAACTAAATTGATATAGATTTTATAAAATATAAAAGTAATGAAATATTTTACTTGGTTAGATAAAAAAAATAATTTGACTAGGTATGATTAAAAGCTAAAAGGAGATTAAATGGCTATTTCAAAAGAAGAAAAACTAAAAATTATCAAGAAATTTGGTGGTAGTGCAGAAAACACTGGAAAAACAGAAGTGCAAATTGCTTTGCTTACTGCTGAGATTGAAAATTTAACAACTCATATGATTGCAAATAAAAAAGATAGGCATTCAAAACGTGGTCTTTACAAAAAGGTTTCAAAACGAAAATCATTATTGAAATATTTGGAAAGAAAAGATATTGAAGCTTATAGAAAGTTACTTAAGGAATTAAATTTAAGAGGATAAGACTATATGTCAAAAAAAATAGAAGATTCAATCAAAAAGGTTGCAAATAAAAATAATATTAAAATTGATTTTTCTAATCCAGATAAGGATTTAAGATCACTTAACATTGACTCACTTGCTGCAATGAATTTAATTATGCAAATTGAGGAGGAGTTAGGTGTAACTGTTGAAGATGAAAAATTAATTAAAATCAAAACTTTAAAAGATCTAATTGATGCTTTTAATAAATAATCTTCTATAGGGGTATAGTTCAATGGTAGAACTGCGGACTTCAAATCCGCGTGTTGTGGGTTCGAGTCCTGCTACCCCTGCCATTATAAATAAATCAAATCCAAGTATAAGTTTTTACTTGGATTTTTTCTTTTCATCATCATTTTTAAATATTTTTTTGATATTTTTTAACTTATTACTATCGCAAATAATAAATAGTTTATCTAATTTCTCAATTTTTGCATCAGTTGAAAAATGATATTCAATTTTTGAACCTGCTTCATTCTTTTTAATAGCAAAGATCTTAAAATCATTACCTTGAATTTGACTATAAGTTTTTTTAGTCAATGATTCATCTTTAATAATTACACTCAAGATAGCAACCTCTTTAGTTTTCTTAATAATGTTGATTTGATCATAAAGAATTTGTTGTGCAGTAAGTTCAGCAGAGTCTTTTTCTGGAAATACTACATTTTGTACACCGATTGCTCTCAATAATCTAGAGTGAATGGTATTTTGTGCCTTAGCAATTATATTTTTTACACCAATATCTCTTAAATTAGCACAAGTTAATAATGAACTTTCAATATCGGTCATTGCAACAACTACTTTTTGAACTCTTTCTATTCCTAAACTACTTAGTGCATCAAAGTTAGTAGTATCTAGTACAAAGGCTGTATTTATTCCATTAGAAGATGAAAACTCTTGAATTAGTTTATCATCAACATCAACTATTCCTACATCTACATCATTTTCAATTAGATTTAATACAAGGTTTTTACCAAATCGACCTAAACCAATTACAAAAACACTTTTTTTCATTAATCTTACCTACATTCAAGTTTATTATACTAGTAAATGTTTAAAAGTGATTTATGCATTATAATATATACATTAAAAAGTGATTACTATGACTTTTAATACAACTTCATTAAGAATTAAGAAATATTTTAGAAGTTTGTTTACTAAAAAAGGGTTAAAAAATTTCATTATTGGATCTTCTGTTAGTAAAAGGATGTTTAGGATTTATTTTTTAATTCTTATACTTTTTTCTATCTTATTGTACTTACCAATTTCATTTGAAGCATTTCAATCAGAAGGATGAGGGGGCGAACGTTTTAATTTTCACTATGAAAATAATCATTATGTTATGAATTTATATACATTTAATGGAACGGATTGGCAAAAAACTGGAGAGCTAAAATTTAATTTTTTTGATTGTCTCTTTACTGCATTTAGTGCATTTAGTGATACCGGGTTTTCACTTGCACCAACATATCAGTTATTTTCAACCTTTGGGATAGTAGTACTTTTATTCTTAATTCAAATAGGTGGATTTGGGGTGATGTTCTTCATATTCTTGATATGGAGATTATTTAATCGAATGGATAAGTTATCTATCAATCAAGCATTACTTGCTCAATCAGAACGAGGTACAAGTAGACTTGGTGATACTCAAAAAATGATAATAAAAACTGCAATAATTTTAATTTTGATTCAAATTATTTTTGGATTATTTTATTCACTTTGATTTTTACTTTATCCTGCCTACATTCCTTATACAAATCAAGATGGTATGGTAGCTTCATCTAATGAATATATTCATTTATACAAAAATTCAGATCAAGCCTTTTTGGCAGGTTTTTTTCATTCAATAACTTCATTACATAATGCTGGTTTTGACATTATTAGTGATATGTCTTTAGCTCCATATCGTAATGATGGTAATGCTGCACTATTAATTGTTACAATGATTCAATTTATAATTGGTGGAATAGGTTTTCCAGTCATTTATGACATTTTTTCAAAAATTAAGTTTATCAAAAAAACAATATTTCAAATAAAAGGCAGAAAGATTTACTTTTTTAAAATAAGATATAACAAGCAACATCGAATTTGTTTATTTACTAAGATTTGTTTAACAACATATTTCTTTTGTCTATTAATTTCTATTTTCTTTATCTTTTTATTTGAAGCAACATATATTGGTTCAGGATCAAACATTATCTGAAATGATAATTCAGGTGCATTTGGACCTAATAATAATCCAACATTAGTTTATTTTAATAAATCAATGAATTTAATTTTTCAAGCTGCAAGTACTAGGTCAGCAGGATTTGCAACTTTTAATAATAGTTTATTGGATCCAGCTAGTAAATGAATGACTATTTCAATGATGTTTATTGGTGGTAGTCCATCATCGACTGCTGGAGGAATTCGAGTAACCACGTTTGCAATTTTAATGTTTGCAATTTGAACTAGATTAATAGGTAGAAAAGATACAGTAATGTTTAAACGATCAATTAGTGATGAGAATATCAAGAGCTCATTTATAGTTACTTTTACTGCAATTATTTTGGTTTCATTCTGTTCAATCGTTATCTTGTCTAATTTACAAATAGCAACTTCAACTTCTGATGGATTTACCAATGCCATGTTTGTATCTACATCAGCATTTGGTACTGTTGGGTTATCTTCAATCGATTTAACCCAAATTGATCCATTTAGCAAATTAGTATTAATGATTATGATGTTCATTGGGCAATATGGTATTAGTTCAACCTTATTAATGTTTAGAAAAAATAAAATAAAGAAAAATAGTGTTAGATACATTAAAGAAGATGTGAGAGTGGGATAGTGTCAATTTATTTTGCTAAAGATATTCATAAATTAAAAAAATACAAAAATAAACCTCTAATTTTAGCTGGTGTTAATATTAAAAACGCCCAATTTGAGATAGTTTCTCATTCTGATGGTGATTTAATAATTCATACAATTATTAGTTGTCTACTTGCTGCAATGAATAAAAAAACTATTGGAGAAATTTATCCTGATAATGATGAAAAATACAAGAACTGTAGTAGTGCAACTATTTTAATAAAGTTATTGAAAGAATTTAAACAAAAAAAATTAAAAATTGAAAATATTGATTTAACTATTGTGTGTGAAAAAATAATTTTAAAAGATCATATTCCTGATATGATTGATAGTTTGCAAAAAATGATTGGTATTAAACAAATCAGTCTCAAAGCTACTAGATATGAGGATGCTACTAAAATGTATATAGAATCTAATTGCATTATTTCTATTAAAAAATAATATTATTGTTAAGGAGAATTTATATGAAAAAGGTTTTAATTATAACTTCATCAGGTGAATATCTTTTTTCAAAGGGTGCTTTAAATGAGGAGATGACAAATATTGCTAAAAAAGAACTTCAAGCATTAGGCTATAAGGTAAATTTAACTTACATAAAAGATGATTATAATCCAGATGAGGAAGTTGCTAAAATAAAAGAAGCTGATATTATTATTTTTCAATATCCAATTTGATGATTTGGAACTCCTTGAAAATTAAAACAATATTTTGATGTAGTTTTTTCAAAAGGACAAGGAACATTATATGCAAATGATGGTAGAACTAGGAGTGATTTATCAAAACAATATGGTTCAGGAGGATTATGTACTAATAAAAAATATATGATTTCTGTTACATGAAATGCACCTATTAGTTCTTTTGATAATAACAATTTCTTATCGGATGGTTTAGAATTACAATTGTTACAAAATCATAAAGCTTGTCAGTTTTTAGGTATGAGTGCATTACCATCTTTTCAGATTAATGATGTTATTAAAAATCCTAATCCTGAACAATGATTCAAGGATTGAAAAGAACATTTAATGAAACATTTTGCATAAATTAACTTTTATACATGAAAACAAAATTTTAAAAATTATTCTAGTGTTGTTACATAAAGTTCATTTTGACAATGTTATTTTCTATAGCAAGTGATTTAAGTATATTAATATAAACTAAACTAGATCAGTGAAAAAAAGAGCAATTAATATATAACTTACCATATGTAATAAATTAATTAAGAAAATCATTGTTTGAATAGTTTTAATATTTTTTTAAACTTGTAATAATATATATTTGTAAAGTAGGATTAAAATACAAAATTATGAACACCACAATTTATTCTTTTTGGTTAGGTGACAAAAAAAGAAAAGAAGAGCTTATAAACTATTATGCTAAGATTAATAAAATTATTTATCCTTGAAAAATTGTTCTTGGTCCAAGTGAAGAAGAACACAAAAATTTTTTAGAAAATTCACCTTTTTATAAAAGAGTTTATAAAAATCAAATATTTTCATTTTGTTCAGACTATTATAGATTTTACAAGATTTATCACAATGGTGGTTTATACATAGATAGTGGTTATACTTATAATCTAAAAAAAATTAAAGATTTTATCAATAAAATAAAAGATAATGATTATGCTTTTGTACTAGAACGACCTTATTATCTATGAAGTGGTTTTTTTTATTTTAAAGAAAAAAAATCAATGATTTTGATGAAATGTTTAAATCATCTAGATAAAATCTCTAAGAGAAAATGAAATAATATTGAAACAGCGCCAATCATCATTTCAAAATATGTTTTTAGATATTTAGGAAGATTAATTGAAAAAAACTCAAATATCTTTATTTTAAAAAGTTATGAACTAGATCCAAATAATGTTAAGAATTCAATATACATGCACCCAAGTGGTAGTTGATGAAAAAAAATAAGTAGTTTTTCTACTCGCAAAATAACACAATTACTTTATTTTCTAAATACTTCAACATTATTCTTCTTTATAATTGGCTTATTATTTTTAGGATGTAAAACTCAATTAAAATATTTTTTTGGAATAGTTCAATCACCACCATACATCTCAGTAAAATATTGATTATAATTTTTTGGTAAATAAAATTTACTATTTAATAATATCCTTTCCTCGATTGGAGTAAAAGTCATATTTCTTAAATAACATATGTAATCATGTGATTTGTTTCAATTATCAATAATTTCATATTTTGGAAATATTTTTTCACAAGTTACCGTTCCAACTTGAAATTGCTTATTAATGACATTACACATAAAAAAATCAATTTGATAATTATTTTTTGTAAATTGTAATTGTTTAATTTCTTTTTCTAATATTCCTTTAAGGGTCACATCATAACCAATTTTAGCCATATCATAAATTAATGAATCAATATTGGAACAATCATATATATCATAATCTAGATCTTGATATTCAGGTAATTTATTGTCTCTTATTAAACACAAAGCAATTCCATGCCCTAAAAAACCATTATATTTTTTTAAAATTGGATTCAATTCATTATTTATATTGATAATATTTTTAGAAGTAGATGAATATTTTTCATTATCATACAATTTTCTTATGAAGAATTTTCTAAAAAAATAGTCTAAATATTCTATTTTAAACATCATTTTAGAAATTCAATTGTATCTTAAAAATCTATATAAAGTATCCTTATTCATAATGGTAAATATTTTAATATTTTTATTTAAATAATGTAGAAATTGTAAATCAAAGTAAAATATAGTGGTATGAATATAGCTTTAATATTAGCTAGTGGTCAGGGTTCAAGGGTAAAAACCTCTAAAATACCAAAACAATTTATAGAAATAAATGATAAACCAATTGTTGCTCACACAATTGATCATTTTATTGTCAATAAAAATATAGATTACATAGTAGTAGCTTGTCATCCTGAATGAATAAATTATCTTGAAGATTATTTGAAAGAAAATTTTAGTTCAAAAGTTAATAAATGTTTTGTTATTAAGGGTGGAGAAAATAGAAATAAATCAATTGAAAATTCCTTAAATTTTGTAGCTAAGAAAATAAAACCAAATGAAAATGACATAATTTTAACCCATGATGCTGTAAGAATGTTTGTTTCAGATCGAGTTATTAATGAAAATATTGAAATGTGCAAAAAATACGATGCAGTTGATACAGTTGTTCCAGCAATCGATACAATAGTTACAGTTCAAAATGGACATATATTAGATATTCCAGATAGAAACATTGTATATAATGGTCAAACTCCTCAAACATTCAAATATAAAATCCTTAAAGAATTATACTTAAACCACAAAAATGAAGACACTTCAGATATTTGTAAATTATTATCTAAGTATTCAAAAACTAAAATTCATGTTGTGATAGGAGAATATGAAAATTTTAAAATAACCACTGATTTAGACCTAGATTATGTTAAGAAGTTAGTG
>CASGBP010000011.1 GCA_949299825.1 uncultured Mycoplasmataceae bacterium | reverse complement strand
GTATTTTATTTCTGAATAAAAATCATATGTTGTCATTGGTGTTATATCATTAAGAGAAAAATCAAATACACGACATTGATCTTTCACTTGTCTATTAACAATTCTATTTATTTGCTCATTTCTATCTATTTGCTCATTAGCTGGATTAGCTTCAAAATCAATGCCAGTTCTTTCAACTTCACCAACTATTGCTACACTTGCCATTGATTTTGTTCTACTATCCTTTATTTTCTTGAAGATATTTGGTTTTTTAGTACGCTTTTCAACATTTGCAACTTTTGTATTATCTGCATCATTAATAGATTGAGTGTTTTCTTTTTTTCTTTTTCATAAGTTAAGTGTTTTTTCTTTTGTTTGTTTTTCTTGTTCATTGTCTATATGTTTTTTAAGAACAAATTTTTTCTTATTTTTTTTCTTATTATCACTACTAAGTTCTTTTGTTGTATTAACATAATCATCATCAACCCTACTATTTTCTAAACCACGATTAACAAGAAATTCTTTTCTATCATCATCAAGATTAAGAACATCCAAATTAGTTAATATTTTATTTTTAATAGAAGCATCATTATCAAAAGTACCTTTATTTATTGCTAATAAAGGTTTTAAAGCTCTAACATTTTGATTATTAGCAATTTGATTTTTAGAATCTGTAACATCAAATGTACGACTTGAAGCACCACAGTTAATATCAGTATATATTTTTCTATAATCATATCCATTACCACGTGAGTACTCATTACCTGCATCAATCGTTTCACCTGGTTTTAATTTCCCGGTATCTTTATCAAATTTAACATCAACATATTGATTTACCTGTCCAAAAATACTTTTGGTATCAGAAGCACCATGAACATAACTTGAAAAACTAATTTCTCTTGGATTTGCATCTGTTGAAAGAATAACCATTTTTGGATCATGAGCTAGACTATTATCAACACTTCTCTTACTAGATATGTATGCAAAGTTTTCAACTTGTTTTAAAGAATTAGTAGATTGATCCTTAATATACATTGCTTCTAAACTAAGACCACCAGTAGGAGAAGTATCAGCTGGATTAAAGTAACCCTTATCAAATAAAGAAAAACTATTATCCGACTTTCTAAGCACAAATACATAATCACCTTGCTTTTGAGTAATAATATTTGTAGTATCTTTTAGATAGACAATTAAACATCCATCTAGATGCTGAGGATTATAACCTGAATTAACTAAATCCTCCATAGTTGTTTCAAACATTAAATTATTTAGAGCATCATTAGGATTAATAGGATCAGGATTAGAATAAGTACTAACTTTAGTAGTATTTTCAGCATTTAAATCTTCATCCCTTTGAGATGATAGCTTATCAGAAGCCACACTTTCTTCCTCATTATCATCATCAATAAGACTTACTACATCAGGAGCTTCAAAACTATAAATATGATCCTCATAAGTAGTATCTGTAAACTCAAATAAACTACTACTTGTCAAATTTTGATATTCAACATTTCCTCATTTATTAGCAAAAATAATTTGTTCTCCAAAAAAATATGTACCATCCAATGTTAGACTAGAATTTTTAAATTTAACATTTGGTAAATAAATTCAACGTGAACTTTCATCAGCCTCAATTGCAATATCATTTGCTGCAGCAATATCTATAAACTTATCAAATTGATATTCTAAAGGATTAACTAAGGCATTCTCTTCAATGAAAATAGTAGGATATAAATAAACAGAAGTAGTAATTGAATAATTTGTTATTTGTCCATCTTCAATAGTTGCATTAGGAATAACATATGCTGATTTAGATTTATCAATTTTTGGAA
The DNA here is from genome assembly GCA_949299825.1 of uncultured Mycoplasmataceae bacterium. Lineage (GTDB taxonomy): Bacteria > Bacillota_I > Bacilli_A > Mycoplasmatales > Mycoplasmoidaceae > Mycoplasma_L. The sequence goes on along the minus strand of CASGBP010000011.1, from coordinate 7,023 downwards.
TAAATGATGACATATCAGAAATAATTGCAGAATTTGCAGCAAAAGGAACTTTTTGTACATCAACATTTAACTCAAAATTATTATTTGTTTCACGAAAATCTCTCATATCAGTAGCACTACCACTATATGCAATAATTTGTCCTGTTTTTAGTGGTACATTTATGCTTGATAAACCAGCCTGTAAGCTTTCAATATTTTGATTAATTATTGCTGAATATTGTGCAGTATTTTTCATAATATTTCTAGTAGTATCTTCATCTAGATATCATTCTTTAGTCTCAGAATATTTATACTTAATAGCTAAATCATCTATGCCTTGTTGAATAGTTTGAAAACCTCTATATAAATGGGTTAATTGAATCATTAATTGTTCATTTTCATCCATTATTTGTTTCATTAAATTAGTTGCTGCTGTTGCATATTCTGGATTAATTACAACTACTTTTTGTTCTTCATCATAAATAAACAATGTATCATTTGCAGATAAATCTGCCAACATTCTCATAATTGTAACTGCACTAAATTGTGAGAATGACATGTAAACACCATTATACATAGAGTTTAAATTAATACTTGATACTTTATCAGTAAAATTGTATTGATAGAAACGCTCACTAATGATGCTATCTTGATTCATGTTAAAATCAACTAAGTCATCCTTATCATATTCAGTTCCATATTCAGGTGATAAGTCTAGTAATCTTTTTGCAAGATCTGCATTGTAATCTTCCTCTAATTCAATTTCAACTGCTTGAATAGCTGAAATTCATGAAATCAAGGATTTAGTTTCAAGACTATTTATAGTCAATAAAATATCATTTGGAGTCAATATTTTTCCTTCAGTCTCATAAATATAGAATGCATATTTTTTAAATAAATTATCATTTGGTACATATTCTCAACTATCAGGATTGTTTAATAATTCACCTGCATGATCTTGAATTGCATCCAATGCCTCATCACGAACAGATGTATTAGTTAGTCTAGAAGCTGTCAAAATAAGTGCAGTATGCAATGCAAAATCATCACTAGCCTTTTCTCATAACTCTTTATTTGACATAATAGTATTACCTTGATTATAAGCAAATATTATACTTTTCTTAGTATTACTATGTACCAAACTAGTAGATACTGAATCTAAACTAGGTATAGTTTCAACAATTCCATTTATAACTGAATCCAAAGAACTAGATCTAAGGTTAGTTCCTAAACTTGCTGCTAATATAGCTTGATTATTAGCACCAGTAGCAGCAATTAAAGTAGGATAATTTGTAATTAAATATGTTTGGTACTTTTGAATATCAAACTCAATGTTTTCATTTTCAATTCCAAAAAGACTTACCAAATCTAATTTACCATGTGCTTGTGCATCTGCAACTGGTTCTAAGGCACTACTACCTAAATTAAGTTCTAATAAATTTTGATAAATTGCTGTAATGTTTTTAAAATACATTCTTGTAGCATCTATTAATCTATTTGGAGCACCAGCTGATATTAATCTATCCATTGCAACTGAAAATAACATTGGCACTTTCAACAATATATTAAAATTTTTCATTGAGGCATAGTTATTACTAATCTCCATCATTTCATTGTATATATTTTGATACTGTGGATAGACATTAGTAAATAATGATGCAAAAGACTCTGATAAACTTGAAATTGCTTCAGTATTAACTTGTCTTTGAATTGAAGCAACATCAGAATTTAATGAAACAACTGAATCGCTAGAACCAACCAATGATCCATCAACTTGATTTTTAGAAGTAATTGTTCCTAAATTAGCAACATAATCAAGACTTGTTCTTGCATTTGTTGCAGGCTCAAATAGATAATTAGAGGTATATTTAACATCAATTAATTTTGAGTTACTATCATTTTCATTCTCTCTAATTTCTTGTCTTGTTCCTCTTGATATAAATTCTTCAAAGAAAGTGTTCATATTTTTGTTAAATAATGAAGTAGCCTTTTCATTATTGTTTCTAACCAAAACATCAAATTGTCTAGTTCAATTATTAGGATTTGCCATTCCATCAAGAACATTTACATAACCTGAATAAAAATTACTACCATCCAAATCATAAGTATCTGCTTCATTTAATCCAATTACAAAATTTTGCTTTCCTTGGTTTGCTTTTACTTTCACATAAGGAATATCATCAAAATTAACTGCATTATCCACGTCTGATTTACTTGACACATACTTATAACCTGTTTTAGTCTTGATTCTGGTTACAGTTTGAGCATTATCTTGAATAAAAGCTGCAGCAGTTGCTTTTCAATCAGATTTGCTATTCATATTTATAATGTTTGAATACTCACCATTAGGAGATTTAATTCTTAAACTAGTAGCATTGGAATTGATTTCATCCTTGAAATATATGTTTACAAGATACGTATACAATTCTTCTTTATCCTTAAAGTATATGTCATTGAAATAATAAACATCATTTCCAGAATTAATAAAAGTAGTTAATGCATCTGCTTCATCTAAATAAATTGAATCACCACTACCACGATAGATCTTAATTGATTGACCAGGTTCAATTTCGCTCTTTGCAAATCATTGAGGATTAAGTTCACCTAAATTTGGATTAATTAAATTAGATTGAATATCACTATCGGTTGAATAAATTGTTTTAGTTTCAGAATTTTTTGAAGCTTCATCTGCAATTTGTTGCATTTGAGTTTGACCAATGTAAACTTTTTTACCATTTTTCTCTACATAGTAGTCATCAGATAAAGATTCAACACTTTTGATCGCATAAGTATCATCAATGTATTTTTTTAAAGATTCTGAATTAGCAAATATTTTGCCATCAAATCTAATTCCAGTAGGTTTATTCAACAACATTAAACTTGTAGAAAAAACTGGAACTACACCTAATACCCCGGCTAATAAACAATTGAATAATATTTTCTTTTTCATGGTTTACCCCTCATTCAACCAAATTTTTAGTGTAGCAAAAAAGGCACTAAAACAAAAATATATTAAATAGTTACCCTCATAATACCACTAGTATCATTATAACATATTTTAATTCCCTTGTAAATTGGATAGCAAAAATAATTCTTCCATATAGATTATTATAATCTTTATATAGGTGTAAAACTCAATAAACCTAACTATGATTTTAAATTATCTTTTGAATTTCTTCAAATATTTGGATAATATCGTTTTCTTTAATATCATTAAAGTTTTTGACTACCATCCCACATTCTTTTCCTTCTAAACATTCCTTAATATCATCTCTTTCATGTCTCAAAGAGGATATTTCTGATTTATATAACACTATTCCATCCCTAATCACACGGCATTTAGCTTTTCTTGTAACTTTTCCAAAAGTCACTTTTCCCCCTGCAATTGTTCCTATTTCACTATGTCTTCAAGTTTTTAGTACTAAAAATTCACCGATATCTTTTTCTTCATAAATTGGATCTAAACAACCTTTTAAAATTGAAATTAATTCTTCTTTTAATTTATAAATGACATCAAAAAAGCTAATAACTATCCCTACATTATTAGCTAATTCAGTAATATTTCTAGACGCCTTAACATTAAAACCTATAATCATTGCATTTGATGTTTGGGCTAGTCTTACATCAGATTCAGTAATTTCACCAATATTTGACTTAATTACAGTTAAATTAGCTCCATCAACAACTAATTTATCTATCATTCCCTTTATTGCTTCATTTGAACCATGAACATCAGTTCTAATAATAACATTTACATTCTTAATTTCACCACTAGCAATTTTTTCTCTAATATTAGAATTAATTTGTCTAAATTGTTCTTCCCTTATCTTTTTTTGTCTAACTTTGTTAGCAATGTTTCTTGCTTCTTTTTCATCCCTTAAAGCTAAAAATTTTTCTCCAGCAGAGGGAACATTGTCTAATCCAATAATCATAACTGGGGTTGAGGGAGTTGCATTTACTATTTCTTGTTTATTGTCATTTAATAATAACCTTATTCTTCCATATGTTGATCCTGCTACAATATAATCAGTTTTTTGAATGGTTCCATTTTGAACTAGTACAGTAGCAACTGGACCAAAGCCTTTATCTAGATTTGCTTCAATAACAGTACCATAAGCTAATCTATTGGGATTTGCTTTTAAATCTAATAATTCAGCTGTTAAGATTATAGCATCAACTAATTCATTGATTCCTGTTCCAGTTAATGCTGAACCTTTTATCATTGTTATATTTCCACCTCATTCTTCAACCACTAAATCATGATCTGCTAATTGACTCATTATTTTCTCAATGTTAGCATCATCTTTATCAATCTTATTAACAAAAACAATAATAGGTACTTTTGCTTGCTTTGCATGAGCTATAGCTTCTTCTGTTTGTGGTTTAATTCCATCATCAGCTGCAACCACTAAAATAACTATGTCAGTAACATTAGCACCCCTTGCTCTCATTTGGCTAAAGGCTTCATGACCAGGAGTATCAATAAAAGTAATCAAATTATCATCCTTTTTTATTTGATAAGCTCCAATGTGTTGAGTAATACCTCCAGCTTCTGAAGTAACTATAGAGGATTTTCTTATCTTGTCCAATAATGTAGTTTTACCATGATCAACGTGTCCCATAATGGTAACAACTGGAGGACGTTTAGTTAAAGAACTTTCATCATCATCGAAGGAGATGTTATCTAAAATATTTTCAGCACTAATGTTTTTTTCAATTTTAAAATCTAGGTTATTTTCAAGACAAATTTCCCCAATTTGTTCGATGGTTAATAAATCATTAATTGTTAAAATAGTTCCTTTTTTAAAAAAATAAGTAATTAGATCTGAAGGGTTTTTGTTTATTTTTTTTGCTAACTCACCTAGGGTTAAAGGATCAGTAAAAACAAAAACTCCATTATGAATACCAATATCAACTTTTTTTAATTGTTCCTTTATAACTACTTGAGCTCTATTATCATGCTTTTTATTAAATTTGTTATTTTTACTACCCTTCATAAAAATATCTCCTTTTTAAAAATTTTTTAGCTTATCATAAAAATCCTTTGTTACTTCTACTTTAACTTTATTGCTTAATAATTGTTTATTATTTAATACTTTATCTATAATAGTTTTATCTTTTAGTAAATAATACCCTCTACCTTCTAGTTTATATTCATTATCAATTATCAAAACATTATTTTTAACAATTAACCTAATCATATCATACTTGTTATTTTTAGTTTTTGATACGATGCAAGTGCGAATATTATTTTTTATTTTCTTCATCATTAATTAAATTAGCTATTTCATCAGAAAATGCTTCAGATAAATCCATGTCTTCATAATCATCTAACATTGGTATTTCATCCTGCTTTTGTTTTAATTTAGGCTTAGTTTGATTTTCTTTTAATACATTATTAGTACTTGTTATATCAATATGATATTTTTGTTCAATTTCTTCAGTAGACAACATTGATAAATCATCTAATAAATCATCGTTTGATTGAGTCATTTTATGTTGTATTTTAACATGACTAGAAGTTAATTTATTAGCTGGTGTTTTAATTGGTTTATTAATTGGAGAACTAACAACATTTATTACTTTTTCATAATCTAAATTTAACTTATTTGCTTGTTCTACTGTATTAATATCAATACTACAATTTAACATCATAGCTATCAATTTAATATTGAATCCTTTTTTACCAATTATTACTGGTAAAATTGCATCATTAACAACAAGAGTTACATGTGGTTTATTTTCTTGTTTAATCTCATCTTGAGTTTTTTCATTGCCTTCATCACTATTTACAGCATTTAAGTCAATGTCGTTGGTTGATGTATTATTTGATTGAACTGGAATATCCTTTGGTAGAATGATTTTATAACCTACCAAATTATTTTGACCACATACATTCAATAAGAAATCCTTAAAATTATCACTATATCTAATAACTTCAATCTTTTCATTGTTTATGATATTACTTAAATTTTTAATTCTCATTCCCTTTGATCCCACCACAACTGCTGCAGGATCAAAATTTGAATCACCTGCATTAGAAACAGCAATTTTTGTTTTAAACCCAGGAATTCTTTTTATGACATTTATTTTTACTTCACCAGTAGCAATTTCTGGTACCTCTTGAAATAATAGTTTTTTAACAAATTCTGGATCTGCTCGAGATAAAATTACTGGTCATCCCTTAGAATGTTCTTTAACTTCTTTAATCAAGAATTGGTATTTATTACCTGGCTTTAAAATTTCACCTGGGATACATTCTTTTTTAGATAGAAAACCAAAATTATTATTTTCTAAATTAATAATATAAAATCCACTTTTGTCACCTTTTTCAACTTCTGCATTTATGATTTGACCTATTTTTGGTGCTCATTCATCATAAACCTTTGCATTATTAATTTCACCTAATTTCTGTTTGAAAATATGAAGAATATTAGTAATTTGTTGTTTAGTCAATTCCTTATTTAAATTAAAATCAATTAAACACTGATCACCAACTTTATAATCTCCATATTGTTTTGAAGCATCTAAAGGTATTTCATTAAAATCATCATAGTCTCCATCAGGCAAGTTATCAACTACAACATATTTAGCCTTTGAAATGATTTCACCTGTTTCTAAATTTACTTCAATTTGGAAAACTCGATCAGGAAGAAATTTATTTAAAACCTTTAATACAGAATCAGAAAATAAATCCCCAACTTTTGCTTGAGAAACTTGATAACCACTTGCAACAGTTTGAATCAAATTTAATAATTCAAGATTTGAATTTTGTTTCTTTGCCATTTTACACCTCATAATATTATCTAAAACATAAAAAATTATTTCAGAACCTTGTGGCCCTGAAATAACTACATGTATATGATACTATATATTTAGTTAAAAAATGAAAAAATAAGATTCATAAAATTTTTAAAAACTTACAAAAACAGCATCATGAACTAAATTTTATTTATTCTAACTTATTTAACATCTTTATTTGGTGGATTTCAGGTAGGTAATTTTTTTGTTGCATTTGGATCATTTGCCATACCATTTGATGCT
>CASGBP010000010.1 GCA_949299825.1 uncultured Mycoplasmataceae bacterium | reverse complement strand
TTTAAGGAATCTGTTCAAAACATTATTGATGATGAATTATGAAATAAATATGCAGTTCTTGCTTCTAATGGTTTGTTAAACACAATTCAAACAGATATGAATAAATTTTATGGGTCTGGTGATTGAAGAAGAACATGAAGTGATTGAGCATATGCTGGACCTTATTATATTAGTAATGTTACTGAACAAAACATTGTTTTTACAATTAATGATGGATATTTTAATGCTTTTTATAATGAAGTTAATTCATCTAATCCTGATATAAAAAATCGTTATATTTCTTTCAATAAATCTTATACATTTACTAGTGATATTACAAATAAAACTCATACAATAAACAAATTTAACACAGTAGATTTAAAGTATGCTGGTAGTTACAATGAAAATATTATGTTTGAACAATTTAAGGCTAATGAATTGGATGTCTCTCCAATCCAAGCAGCTAATGTTGTAGCTGTTTCTCGACAATATCCAAATGATATGTATTATGTTTTAACTTCTAAAATCAATAAATCTGATTTAACAAGCTATAATTTACAAATTTATGAAAGAGATAATAATGGATATATAATTGATGCTAATACTAATTTAGGAATGGTTGATGAAAATATGAATCCAACTTATACTATTGATAAGTTTGGTAATTTTGATTTTCAAGGAAAAACTCCTAAACTTAAATCTAATGTTTCACAAGAATATGCAGACCTAATTGTGAAAGATTTTTTTACTCCTATTGAAGAAGGAGGAATTAGTCAATTAATTAGAACTACTATTAATAATACTATCAATTGAATTTCTTTACAGACCATTGTTTTCCCAGGAATAACTAAATCTATTCAATATTCTTTTATGCCATATGGAGTTTATGCATTGGATGCAAATTTGATTGAGGATAATAGTTCTGGTATTATCAATACTCAACCACCACCATTCAACACAACAAACGTTGAGAATTTTACTAAGTATTGATATTATTCTTCTTCAAAAAAATATATGAGTGATGAACAATTGAGTATTGTTAATGATGAAAATATGAAATTAAGAAAATCAGGATCTATGATTTGAACATACGATGAATTATTAAATGCAATGATTAAGTAATGAACTATAAATTATTGGTTTAATAAGTAATGAAAGGAGGAACTTGTGTTAAGGTATTTTATAAAGAGACTTTGTTTTTCAATATTAGCTTTATTTGTACTATTACTTTTAGTATTTTTTTTAATGCAAGCTATTCCTGGTTATCCAATTCCAAAATCAAATAATGAAACTGATGCACAATATTTAGCAAGATTAGAGTCTGTAGGATTATTAGATAATGTTTTTGTTCAATTAGGAAACTTTCTTGAAAAATTATTTACAACTGGACAATTTGGACAACTCTATACTGAATCCATTACTGTTGTAGAAAAAATGATGTTGCCAATTAGATATACTTTAATGATTGCAGGTCCAGCCTTTATAATTTCATCTATTCTTGGTGTTATACTAGGAATAGTCTCTGCATATTATAGAGGGCGGTGACCCGATATTTTGATTAATGCAATGAGTGTTTTATTTATTTCTATTCCCTCTTTTGTTTTTGCATTATATTTAATTCAATTAGCAGGATTAATGGGTTTACCGACTCAGTTTATTGACCCTGAGACAGGTGCAAGTTCGATTAGGGTTTTTTTATCAATGTTGACTCCAATTATTTCCATGGTATTAGCATCTATATCTGTGGTCACTTATTACACTAGAAATGAATTAGTTGAAATTTTTAAACAGGATTATATTCGAGTCGCTCTATCAAAGGGTTATAAATTTAGGCAAGTTATTTTTAAATATGCAATGAGGAATGCTTTAATACCAATTATTGCATGTTTATTACCTTCATTTTTAACAATTCTTGGTGGATCTATTATTATTGAAAAATTCTTTAATGTTCCTGGAACTGCAACCATTTTGGTTAATAGTATTAGTACCAAGGAATTGTATTTAGTAATGTTTTCAGCTGTCTTTTATGGGGCGATATATTTTTTATTGCAAATACTAGTTGATATGCTCTATACGATAATTGATCCAAGAATTGTCTTAGGTGAAAAGAAAGTTACAAGTTTTTATAATCAAGCAAAAGCATGAATTATCAGAAAAAATAAGATGCGTTTGGTTGTAGATGAAAACAAGAATTTTAAATACTTCTCAAGAAAGATTCAACCTCAAATAGCTCAAGATACTGAAAACACTTTTTTATCGTCAATTGATTATAAAGATGATATTGAGACATATGAATTAGCTTCATTGAATGAAGAGTATGTTTCAAAAATTGAAAAGTATGATAATTCACTATTTGAAAAAATTAATTTAGATTCAATTAATTCCGAACAAATAGCTGGTAAACCAACTAAATATGTAACTGATGTATTTAAGCGATTCTTTAAATCAAAAGCGGCTACTTTCTTCTTAATTTTGATTGGTATAATTATTGGAACATCTATCATTATTTCTTTATCAAATTTGGATAATGTTAATGAACCTATAACAAATTTATTACCAACCTCCATACTTTCTTATTTGCCACCTAGGATTCCATGACTTGGGGTTTCTGGTGTTACAGATACCATTATAGATGCTAATACTTTTTCACAATTATTAAAATACGAAGATCTTGGTATTTGAAGTAGTTATACACAAATTGGTACACAATATATTTTGAATGATTTTAATCCATATGTAATACCTGAATTAAATAACATTACAACCATGATGGGTACTGATGGATTGGGTAGAGATTGATGAATAATGTTGTGATATTCTACTATTCAATCCCTGGTTTTTGCATTGTTAGTTGCAGTTCCTTCTATTATTCTTGGAACAATTTATGGAGGAATAGCTGGTTCAAGAGCTGGAACAATGACTGATACTATTTTAATGAGAATAGTTGAAATTCTATCAGGTGTACCATTAATCTTGTGAATTATGATTTTTGGTTTGATTATTTCTGGGGGTACAATAAGTTTACCAACTCTAGGTATTTCATTGGTGTTAGTTAATTGAATGTGACCAGCAATTACTGCTAGAACATATATTCTAAAATATAAAGATGCTGAATTTATTCAAGCTGCAAAAACCCTTGGTGCAAGCCAAACAAGA
>CASGBP010000009.1 GCA_949299825.1 uncultured Mycoplasmataceae bacterium | reverse complement strand
CACAATTATTTAGTTAATAGAACCTATGAATTAGCAAAAAAATTTAATCAAAAAGTCAATATGGTTGATACAAAATGATATGAAGCAAAATGGGGTCAATGTGAACACATTAAAAGGCATATTACTTTAGCTATACAATTATATATGTTTAATGATAGTATCATTGATTATGTAATAGTACATGAATTATGCCATCTAATACACCCAAATCATTCACCTGAATTTTGATCACTAGTAGGTAGAATTATTCCAAATTACAAGTTAATTAAAGAAAAACTAAAATTTGAATGTTAATAATGTTAATATATAATATTAACAACTAATAAGGAGTAGCATGGCGATCAAGATTTCATATGAACTTTCAGATAATGATTATAAAAGTCTTAAGAAACAATATGAAAAAAACAAATCCAAATTAGGTAATATTAGTTTTGAAGAATTTATTACTCGTTCAATTGATGTAGCTATTAAAAGTCATATTCAATTTACTGCTATGAATGAACATATGGTTGATTTATTTGCAGATTTTGGTTTATCTTCACTTAAAACTGGTAATCAATCTACTTCAGCTAAGGATAATATGTCAAAAATTGATGATTTGGTACATAAAATCTTTCAAGAAACTGTAGAGAATAATTCATCAAATAAATCACAAGAAAAATCTAATAATAAGATTAAGGATAATCTTGATAAAAATAAAAAATTAAATTAGTTTTTTGAATTATTTTTTGCTTCTTTGGTAAAAAGTCCACCTAGTGTTTTAGTAAAGAAACGATTAAGACTAGTTGAATTAATATTGTTATTAGGATTATTTTTTATTTGTTTAGTAATAGTAACTTCCTGTCTATTATCAAAATGACTATTGGTTTCAGAGAATTCTTTCTTCAATGCAGTAAAATCTTCTTTTACAAAGTGCATATGATCATTTATTTCAGATGTAAATAAAACATATTTACTATTTGAATCATCATCCATTGAATTATTTCTCACTAAATTGTCAATTTTTGTTTGCTCACTATCATAATATCTAATAGAACCTGTATCGATGTTATTAACATCGATAAATTTTTTCATTTCCATATTAGTTTTTCTAATTTCATTATCATTTAATTCATTGGTTAAATACTCATCGATTGAATCATTAATATTCAATTTAGATTCATCATTTTGATTGTTAAGATTTAGATCCTCCAATCCAATTGATTTAGAAAGGACATTTTCCTCTTCATCAAAATTAAAATCAACTTGGTTGTTTCTTATAAATTCATTTTTGTCTTGACTGAATAAATTACTAGTCTTATCTAAATTACCACTAGATATTAATAAAGTTACGCTTGCAAAATCAATTTCATCACTATAATCAACTGCATATGAAAGTGAAAATTCCTTGTTTTCTAGTACTTCTTCAAGCGCTTCTCTAATAATTGATATTACTTCTCGAGGAGCATTTGGATTTAATTTTAAATTTAAAATAGCTTTATTAGATGAGTTGTTTAATTCATCATGATAAATAACATTTTTAATATTATCAATAACTTGTTTTTTTACATTATCATTAGATTCTAAAACAAACTTGTTGATATGGAATCCACACCTTTGCTTAAAGAAGGTTTTTAAATCATTAAAATCAATGTTAATCTCAGTTGCTACATTAACTAAATTTATTAATTCATCAACTATATTTGCAATATAAGTATTAGCTAATCTAAAAGAATCTCTTAATGTCATTTCTTGATGAGAATTTAAAGTATTACTAATAATTTTTTCATTACTTATAACTGAAACTCCATCAGCGAATTTTTTTAATTCCTCTAATCCTTTTCTTCCCTTTTCATAAATCTCTTTCCCTTCTGCTGTAATAGAAGGAAGATTGGTAACACAAATAGTTAAAATGTTCATTTCCTTTGCAATTTGAGCAACTATAGGACTTGCTCCAGTACCTGTACCTTTACCCATTCCTGAAACTATAAATAATAGATCAGTGTTTTGCAATTTTTCACGAATAATCTCTGCATCTTCAAGAGCTGCTTTTTTACCAATTTCAGGATCTGAACCAGAACCAAATCCTTTTGTAATGGTTCTACCAATTAATATTCTGTTTAAATTTTTAGATAAACTTTTCAAAAATTGAAAATCAGTATTTATTGCATATAGGCAATTTCTATTAATACTAGTATTTTCAGCAATATGATTAACCATATTATTTCCTGCACCACCAAGACCGAAAATTTTAATATTGACATGACTATTAAAATCAAAGTCATCTAAATTATCATAGAATTGGTTATTTAAATTGCTATTTTGTTCATTCTTTTTTAAGGGATTATTGTTATTGAATATAGTATTATCGTTTTTAATAACATTATTAAAATTAATGGTTTTAATATTATGAGTAAAACTTGACTTATTTTCCTCTCGATTATTTTTTTCTTCATCATTGTCAAATTGTTGTGTATCTTGTAATCCTAATTTAAGCTTATCCATAATTAATCCTTTCTTATAACTCCAGCTTCAGCTCTAAAGTTAGTAATATCTATTATTTGATTATTTTGATTTTGATTAATTACATATTGAGCAAATAAATAATTTGGATTTAATTCTATTTTGTTAAAACATTCATTAGCATAGGAAATTATTTTTGAATCTCATTGTAAACTATGAAGGATCATATTTAAAATCATTTCAGTTTTTTTATTGGTTGGAAAGAAAGATATTCTATTAACACTAATACCTACTTTTTTCTTTAAACTACTAATAAATTTATCAGAAATAACATTAGATATATTTTTAACAAATTCAATGATTAATGCATATATATCCTTATTTGTTACAGTTTTTATCTCTAAGTATGATCTAGAATAATTATTTGCTATGTTTATTTCAATGTTATTTGGACCAATATCTGGCAAAAAATCTAGTGAATTTTTAATCTGATCTATTGACATGTTGGTCTTTAACATAATTGATTCATATAATTTTTTTAAAGAAAATTCCTCAATGCAAATATTAGAAATTACCTGATTTCCTTTGGTTGTAGTTAATATTAATCCATTATTATTTAAGTTAACAAAAGTTTCACAATTATCATTTCTATTTGATTTTACTAAAGTAGGAAAACACATAAAGAATGGTTGGATTAATTTTGGTGTTATTTTTAATGACTTTAAAACCTTCATATAGCCATCAAAAAGTACCCGATTAATTAAATACATTTTTCCTTTTATATCAACGGTTTTTGCTTGATATTGTGTATTTAAAGAATAATAACTTTTACCATTAATTATTCATTCAGATACATTTATTCCAAAAATATATTGTTCACCTGTGTCACTAATTTTCATTTCCTTTAATATTTCATTATTTCAAACTTTTTCATCTAACACTTGGTTAGGAACTTTTATTTTTTCATAATTAAAATCCTTCACATATACTTGCTTAATATCTAAGGAAATATAAATCTCTTTTAAAACACCACTTTTATTAATAGCCTCATTTATCATCATTGATAATATTTTTGTTATTTCATTAGCTTCAATAATGTATCCATTTGAAATGTAATTTTTTTCAAGATCATATTTTTGTTCATGAATTAGAATAGGTAACCCATTATCATTTTTTACAACTATTAGTGAAATGTTATCGTCACTAAATGAAATAAATGTTTTTCTAGTGTTGTTCATTGTTTTCCTTTCTTAAAATTCTAAGTTTTGCTGACCTTGATCTTTTATTGCTATTAATCTCATCAATACTAGGTTTAATTGTTCTTAATAAAATTGTAGTTTTTTCATTAATTGGTAGATAAGAAGGAAGGTTATGTTTTTGTTTATAATTATTAAATTTTTCTTTTACAATTCTATCTTCTAATGAATGAAAGGTAATTATTGCTAAACACACATCTTTATTAAGAAAATTCAATATTTTATCAATTGCTAATTTTAAGTGCTCAATTTCATTATTTACTTCAATTCTAATTGCCTGAAAATAGGTTTTTGCTGGATGCTTATTCTTGTTAAATTTTGTATTTAATTTAATTAGTTCAGCCAATTCAACAGTAGAACTTATCGCTTTCTTACTACGAGCATTTATAATAGCATTTGCAACGTTATTAGCATCTCTACAATCACCATAATATTTAAATATTTTAATTAACTTATCTAATGGATAGTTGTTAATAACATCATAGGCTGTTAATACTTGTTGTTGATTCATTCTCATATCAAGATAAGCATCTAAGTGGTATGAAAAACCTCTATCAGCATTATCTAATTGTGGTGAAGATGTTCCTAAATCTAATAAGATACCTTTAACATTTTCAATTTTTAAAGAGGAAACAATTCTATCAATGTTTACAAAATCATCATGAATAATTAAGACATTTTTATTATTTTTATATTTTTGTCTTAAGTAATTAATTGCATCTAAATCTTTATCAATTGCAATAACTCTAATGTTGTTATGTTTTGCTAATATACTATCTATGTGACCGCCTCTACCCGCAGTACAATCAATAAAAGTATCATTTTCTTTCAAAAAATTAAAGCATTCGGTGGTTTCTTCTAATAAAACACTTTTATGATAATTAGAAAGTCTCATCTTCAATTTTTTCTGCCAATTCCTCTAAAATATTGTCACTATTTTTCTTAAATTCTTCATATCTTTTGCAATCTCATAATTCTAATTTATTTCCTACCCCGATGATAGATACTTCCTTAGAGATACTTGCTTCTTCCAATAAGTTAGATGGAATTAGAATCCTATTAGCTGAATCAATTTCAAGATCAGCAGCATTTGCTAATAATTGTCGCAAAATTGTTCTAGTATTTGCTTTGTTTTGTGATAAAGTCATCAATTTATCCACATAAATTTTGAAAGCATCTGGAGTTCTCATTTCCAAACAACCATCAAAACCTTTAGATACCACAAGACTTTTTCCTACTATACCTTGAAGTAATCGAGAAGGAATAGTCAAACGGTTTTTTGCATCTAGTGAATGCTTAAATGTACCTAAAAACACATTTCCTCCCACTTTATCACACATTTATAATATCACAATTGTTTTTTATTTATAAAATATTTATAAAATTAGACTTGTAAACCCAAAAAATAAAAAAAATATGAATATATATAGCATATATATTCATACTTATTTACAATATTATTGGATCGTGATTAAGTTAAAACAATGTAATTTAATATTCTAATTTATAAAATTCTTCACCTTTATCAGTTATCTCTTTTGAACGTTTTAATCCTGTACCAACTGGAATTAAATTACCCAAAATAACATTTTCCTTAACTCCTAATAAATAATCAACTTGGCCTTTAACAGCTGCATTAGTTAAAATCTTTTTAGTATCTTGGAATGATGCCGCTGATAAGAACGAAGAAGATCTTCCAGGCGCCTCATCAAGACCGAAAATTTGACTAATTGCATATGCTGGTTTCTTGTTTTCAAGTAATAATTTCTTATTTTCTTCCTTGAAATGACCTACGTTAACAATTTCACCAATGAAGAAATTAGAATCTCCTGAATCAATTACTTGCATTTTGTTAGTTAATTGCTTAATAATTATTTCAACATACTTGTCAGAAATATCTATACCTTGAATTCTATAAACTTTTTGAACTTCCTTGATAATGTAGTGTCTTACTGCCTCAATACCTGCAACTTTCAACAATTCTTTTACATCAATACTACCTTCAATTAGACGTTTACCTGGGTAAACAACATCACCTTTTTTAACAATACATAAGTGTTCAATTGATGTTTTATAAGAACATTTATCACCATTATCATTACCAACAACAATACAAAAATCATTCTTTTCAGAAGGTTCTTCTAAAACCTTTCCATCAATCTCAGAAATAATTGAACGTTCTCATGGTTTTGGAGATACACAATCAAATAATTGTTTCAATCTTTCAAAACCTTGAGTAATGTTTGTTCCACCAGCAACCCCACCAGTATGGAAAGTTCTCATTGTCAATTGTGTACCTGGTTCACCAATTGATTGTGCGGCAATAACTCCAATTGCTGTTCCTTCTTCAATCAACTCATTAGTTGATAAATCAATACCAAAACACTTTTGACAAACTCCATAACGATTAGAACAATGGATAGGACTTCTAACTTCAACTTCCTTAATTCCAGCCTTTTCAATTTCAATAGCCAATTCTGGGGTAATCAATTCATTTGCAGGAACAATTACTTTCTTAGTTTGTGGATGAACAATTTCACCTAGACAATAACGGTTAGTTATTCTTTCAGAAAGTTTCTCAATGATAGATCCTTCTTTTTTATTAATTAAATCACGTAATAGTAAACCCTTATTAGTTTGACAATCGTGGCCATTTACAACAACTTCTTGAGTAACATCAACTAATTTTCTAGTCATATAACCTGATTTTGATGTTTTCATCGCTGTATCAGTCATACCTTTTCTTGCACCATAAGATGAATTGAAGAATTCACTTATTGATAAACCTTCAATAAATGAATGTTTAATTGGAGTTTCAATTGTATCTTTAATAATTTTTGATTTTCTTTTTTGATCATAGTTATATGATTTAGACATCAAACCTCTCATACCAGCAAGTTGAGTAAAGTTTGAAATATTACCACGTGCACCAGAGTCTGCCATAATTACAATTGAATTCTTTTCATATTCTTTTGATTTAACCAATTTTTCAATATCATCAGTAACCTTGTTCTTTACGTCTGATCACAATTTAACTGTTTTTTGATATCTTTCATCATCAGTCAATAATCCTTTTTTAAATTGTTCCTTAAGTCTTAAAACGGTCTTATCAGCTTCTTTAAAATAATCATACTTTTTAGTATATTTAGGAACATCAAAAGCAGAAATGGTTGTAGAAGAAATGGTTGAATATTTAAAACCTAAATATTTTATTTTATCCATTGTTTCTGGAACTATTTCAAGTGGATAATTCTTATATAAATAATCAACTATATAAGATAAAAATTTCTTTGAAAAAGGTTTAGCAATTTCTCTTTCACTCATTGCTTTTCTAACATCTTCTCCTGGACTTACAATATCCATTGAAATATCTCGATGTGCACCATCATTTAGATATGGAAAACTACTAGGAAGAACTTCATTTAAAATTAATTTCCCAACAGTAGTTAATAATATACCTTGTTTTGGAAAAGTTTTATCAGTAAATACCTTTGTTGAAATACCAATTATTGTGTGTAAATGAATTACTCCACTATTTAATGCTTTTTTCGCTTCATCCACAGTTGCAAAAATTAAACCTTCACCCTTATCTTTATCTTCGATTGACAAGAAATAATTACCTAAAACCATATCTTGAGTTGGAGTGATAATTGGTTTTCCATCCTTTGGACCTAATATATGTCAAGAAGCTAACAAAATACTTCTTGCTTCAGCAATAGCTTCTTTACCTAAAGGAACGTGAACTGCCATTTGGTCTCCGTCAAAATCGGCGTTAAAAGCAGTTGTAACTAATGGATGTAATCTTATTGCTTTACCTTCAATCATTTTAGGTTCAAATGCTTGAATACCTAAACGGTGAAGAGTTGGAGCTCTATTTAAAATAACAGGACGTGATTTGATTACTTTTTGCACAATTGGTCAAATCACATCATCTTGATTCGCAATAAGTGATTCAGCAATTCTAATATTAACTGCAATAGGAATTTGTTCAATTCCATAATCATCATATTTTTTGATAAGTTCATGGATGATAAAAGGTTTAAATAACTTCAATATCATTGTTATTGGAATTCCAACTTCATAGGTTTTAAGTTCTGGTCCAATAACAATAACAGATCGAGCAGAATAATCAACTCTTTTCCCTAATAAATTTTGTCTAAATAAACCTCTCTTACCCTTTAAATAATTTGATAATGATTTAAGTGCTCTCTTGTCCTTGCCTAAAACTGGTTTTTTCTTTGAAGAATTATCAAACAATGAATCAACTGCCTCTTGTAACATACGTTTTTCGTTATTTAGGATAATAGTAGGTGCATTTAATTCAATAATTTTCTTTAAACGTTCGTTTCTTATAATTACTCGACGATATAAATTGTTGATATCACTTGTTGTAAATCTACCACCATCCAACTGAATAATTGGTCTTGTATCAGGAGGAGTGATAGGAACAACCTTTAATATCATTCATTCTGGTTTGTTACCTGATTCCTTTAGTCACTTAATAACTTCTAATCGTCTTAATAATTTATTTCTTGTTGCATCAACAGCATCATGTTTTTTTAATTGATTAATAATTGAAGTATATTCAACATCCAAATCAATTTCCTTTAATAATTCATAAATTGCTTCAGCTCCGATTCCAAATTTTATATTTGTATGTTTACTAATGAATCTAAAAACTTCATCAATTGAAAAAGGTAAAGCAGAATCTCGTAATCTCTCTCTATAAATTCTTGCTTTCTTTAATTCTAATTCATTTGCACTATTTTTCTTATTGCTTGTAGAAAGTGATTTTAGATCTTGGTAGATATCACCTAAAATTTTACGTAATTTAATTCTAGATAATCGAGCATTTTTTTCCGAAACTAAATCAATAATCTCTTTCTTGTGAAAAATAATGTTATCCTTATCCTTATAATTTCCTTCATCAAGTACAATGTAATTTACAAAATACACAACTTGTTCCACTTGTTTGTATGGAATATCTAACAATAAAGAAATCTTTGAAGGTCTTGGTAATTCTTTTGTCATTCAAATATGGGCAATAGGAACAGCTAATTCAATATGACCCATTCTTTCTCTTCTAACAATTGATTCAGTTATCTCAACACCACAATTTTCACATTTCTTACCACGGTATTTAACTTTTTTATACTTTCCACATGAACATTCATAATCCTTAACAGGACCAAAAACCACTTCATTAAATAATCCATCTTTTTCAGGTTTTAATGATTTATAGTTAATAGTTTCAGATTTTGTAACTTCACCATAAGATCATTCTCTTATTTTTTCTGGAGAAGCTAAACTAATCCTTAAACCTTTAATTTTTCCAACTATTCCATTATTCATACTATTACTTTTTGTTTTTGCCATTCTCATCACCTCTAACTATTCCTCATCATCATAATCACTAACAGGTCGTGTATAACCTAAATCATCATCATACCTATTTATATTTTCATTTTCTTGTTCCATCTCATTAGTTAACATTAAATTTTCATGTTTTATATATTCATCTGTATCTTGTTCATTACCAGCAGAATCAATCACTGAAGTAGCTAGTGCTAAACCTTGTAATTGCTTAACTAAAAGTTTAAAAGATTCTGGCATGCAACCAGTAGGAATTTCTTTACCCTTAATAATTGCATTGTAAGTTCTATTTCTTCCTTTTACATCATCAGATTTAATTGTCAATATTTCTTTCAAATTATGAGCGGCACCATATGCCTCAAGAGCTCAAACCTCCATTTCACCAAACCTTTGACCTCCGTTTTGTGATTTACCTCCCAATGGTTGTTGAGTAATTTTTGAATATGGACCAACTGAACGAGCATGAATTTTATCATCCACCATATGATCTAACTTCAACATATACATTAAACCAATCGAAATTGGACCATCAAATGGTTCACCAGTTCTACCATCAATTAATTTAAACTTACCTTGTGTTTTAATAGGATCAATACCTGCTTCAATCATTGTTTTTTGCAAATCATCTAATGTACAACCTGCAAACACAGGAGTACTAACCTTATAACCAATATCATCATAAGAAAGTCCTAATTCTCTTAAAACTATTTCAATATCAATTGCCTTAATTTTTTCAATCGCTTCCTCATAAGTTTTGATACCTTCGTTAGAAATGTAATCACTTAATTTTTTGTATAATTTTTTTGCATTAAACTCACGAAGTGAAAAAAGTTTCATTAATTGTTTATGATCAGGTTCATTAATTACCAATTTCAATAATTCTTTCTTAGATATTTCTCTAGCTGATAAACCTAAATGTAATTCCAAGATTTGTCCAATATTCATACGTGAAGGAACCCCAAGTGGATTTAACATCACATCAATTGGTGTACCATCTTCTAAATGAGGCATATCTTCAATTGGAACAATTTTAGAAACAATACCTTTATTTCCATGACGTCCAGCCATCTTATCACCAATTTGAATTTTTCTTTTTTGAACTACATAAACCTTAACAATTTCTATTACATCATCACCTAAATCATTGTCATCATCTATTCTAAAAATTTTAACTGCAGCAACAATTCCTTCACCTGAAGGAGGAACTCTAAGTGATGAGTCTTTTATTGGTTTTGTCTTTTCACCAAAGATTGCTTGCAAAATCTTTTCTTCTGGAGATAAATCAACATGTCCTTTTGGAGTAGTTTTTCCAACTAAAATATCTCCTTCCTTTACCTCAGCGCCTACCATTATAATTCCATCTTCATTCAAATATTTTTTAGAAGCTTCTGGTACGTTTGGAATTTCTCTAGTAATTTCCTCATCACCATTTTTGGTTACTAAACATTCAACTGTATATTCATCTATGCTAATAGAAGTATAAACATCATCCTTAACTAATCTTTCAGAAAGAATAATAGCATCCTCATAATTAAAACCACTTCAAGTAGTAAAAGCAACTAGAACATTTTGACCTAATGCTAACTCTCCATTCTTCATTGCAGGACCATCACAAATAGTTTGTTCTTTATTAAACTTATCACCAATATTTACTAATGGCACTTGATTATTACATGTATCTTGATTAGTTTTCTTGAATTTAACTAATTTAATTTTTTGTTTTTCACCATCATCATAATTTAAAACTAATTCATTACCATCAACAAAATCAACTACACCATCTTTTTTTGCAACAACTGCCATACCAGAATCGTGAGCAATTTTATATTCAGTTCCAGTACCAACAATAGGTGCATAAGGTTTAATTAATGGAACAGCTTGACGTTGCATGTTAGATCCCATTAAAGCCCGGTTAGCATCATTGTTTTCTAAGAATGGAATAGCACTAGCTGCAATTGAAACAACTTGTCTTGGTAATACATCAATATAATCAATTTCACTAGGAGAAAAAACGTCACTTGTACCTTTGAAACGAGCAATAACTGTATCTTGGATTATCTTATTATTCTCATCTAACTTAACATTTGATTCAGAAATAACATATTCATCATCTTGAGATGGTGTCATTCACTTTATTTCATCTGTTACAACTGAGTTAACCACTTTTCTATAAGGTGTTAATAAGAAACCTTTTTCATCAATAACTGTAAATGATGATAATGACATAACCAAACCAATATTCATACCTTCAGGAGTTTCAATAGGACAAATTCTCCCATAGTGAGAAAAATGAACATCCCGAATATCTAAGTTAGGGTCTTCTCTTGAAATACCACCAGGACCCATTGCAGATATACGTCTTTTATTTGTTAACTCAGATAATGGATTTTGTTGATCAATAAATTGAGTAAGTTGATGTGAATTGAAAAAATCTTTTACAACTAATTGAAAAGGTTTAGTATTAACAATTTGTCTAAATGAAATTTTCTTTGATTGCTCATCTTGTTCTTCTTGTTGTTCTCCCTGAGAAGTAGCAGCGCCATCAATAATAGCTAATTTTTCTTTTGCATATTTTTCTATTCTAAGCATTGCTACATTTATTTTTGTTTTTAATAATTCATGTATCAATTTTAATCTTTTATTTCCTAAGTGATCAATGTCATCAAAATTACCAATATCATTACCAATGTTAGTAGCATATGAAACTATTGAAACAATATCTGGTAAAGTCAATTGATTTACTTTATTATCAGTGTTAACACCAATTAAAGTAGTAGTATATTCTTCATTTAAATTATCAGAAGATAAGTATATTTTTACAGCTTCATAATCTAAAGGCAATGATTTTCCAAATATTATCTTACTAGGTTCTTCAATAATATTAAGCTTCTTAGCTATATCTAATTCTTTGTTTCTTGACATTTCCTTAAATTTATCTAAATTTGCCTTATCAAAAAGTGTACCTTTTTTAAAAACTACATTTCCTTTTACATCCTTTATATCTTGAGCAATAGTTTTTTGATATAGTCTTTCTGATAAACGTAACTTTGAATTTAATTTATATCTTCCTGCATCAGTAGTATCATAAAATCTTTCACTACAGAAATGTTGTCATAAAAGAGTTTGATAAGTGATTTTTTCATCTTCAACTTGAATATTATTATTATCAAAAACCTTTAATGAAATAGCCATTTTTCTAACAATGTCTTTAGCTGCTTTTTCAGCAATTATTTGTTTCAATAATACATTCTTATTACTAGCCTTAGCTGCATTATCAGGTTTAGTTTCTAATTCTAAATAATCAAACACTAATTTTCTCAATTTTCGTTCTAATTTATGTGCTCTAAATAATGAATCAAGAATATCTTGTTTTGGAGTATTTTTTTTAAACTCTTCTGTTATATTCTTTTTTAGGTCAGCTAATTCTTTGTTATTGAAAATGTTTGAAGCACTATAAATACAATTTTTCAAACCTTCTTCTATATATTTATCATTTGGAAAAATGTTTTTAATTTCATCTTCAGTTAGACCAAAGGCCTTCATAAACTCAATTGCACTAAAAGTAGGAGCAGTTTCTCCAGATGTATCTCTAGCAATAACATCAAGACTGTTTTTTGCATCATTTGGATGAAAAATTAAAAGTGTGCCCTTGAAAGGTAATACTTCACACAAAGATCCTTCAACTACTTTTTTTCTTGAACTATTTAATTTAACTTGTGACTTTGTTAATGTATAAACACCTGGTGAACGTGAAATTTGGGCAATAACAAACTTTTCAATTCCATTTACTATAAAAGTTCCCTTTTCAGTCATTATAGGAATATTTGCCATAAACACACCATCTTCAGAAGTTTTAGAACTTTTCTTAGGTTTAATAATCTCACCAGTTTCATTGTTAATGATTACAATATCAGCATACAATGGTGCATCATATGTTTTTGCATCTTCTCTTGCTTCTTCTTCTGTCTTTTTTGGTTTGCCTAATAAAATACTATTCACTTTTAAAGTGTATTTATCTTGTGGACTATGAATTGGTGAAATACTCTTAATAACATTTTCAAGTTCAACTTCTAGGAATTTTTTATATGACTTAATTTGAGTTTCTAGCAAATTAGGGGCATTAAATCTTGTTTCAATTTTTGAATAATCTCTTCTTACTATTAGTTCAGATATATTTGTCATCTTAAAATATTGGTTTTTTATCATTGTTCCTCCGGGCTATTATAAATATATTTATAATATATAATATTAACCTCCTTATTTTATCAAATAGATAAGCAAAATAATAAATTTTTTTTAAAAATTAGTTATTTTTTAAAAAAAATTAACTTATTTTTTGGTATTTTTTCACAAAATCACCGATAATTTCACCAGCTTCTAACCATGGTTTGCTACTATAAAGATCAATATCTAGGATCTTAATTGCGTCAATTGGTTTAACACTTGTACCAAGTGATAAAAATTTTAAATACTTTTCTAAAAAACCTGGTTCATTATCAATTATTCGTTTTGCGACAATACAACCTACCACTTGCCCAATTGAATATTTGTAAACATAAAAATTACCTGCATAAAAATGAGGTATTCTTAGTGGTGTAACTAGTGAATACTTAAATGGTTCTTTCTCATACTTTTTAGGATCATTAATGACAATATATTCTTGCATTGTTTCTAAATATGTTTTTGATATTACATCATATGTAATTGGTTTAGAATCATTTATTAATTCATTAATTTTTCATTCAAAATTACTAAAAATAACTTGTCTAGTAGTGGTAGCAAAAAAACCTGATAATAATTCGTCTAAGACAAAACAATACATGTCATGGTTATTTTTATATTTATCAAGCAAATAATAATTAAGTAACATTTCGTTGGTAATTGATGCAATTTCTGCACAAAAAATTGTAATTGAAGCATAAACTTTTTGTGTTTTAGAATAAAAATAAGAATTTAATGAATGACCTAATTCATGAATAATGGTAAAAACAGAATTTAGTGTTTTATCATAATTCATTAATATATAAAATTTGTCTAACCCTTTGGTACCACCAATTGAATAAGCACCAGAATATTTGTTTTTCCTTGGTAATCATGAAATTCATTTTTCATCAAATGCTTTCTTTATGATTGATAAATATTCCTTACCCATAGGAGCTAGTGCATCCATTACAATTTTTTTTGCCTCCTCAATTTCAAATCTACATTTAAGTTTAACTAAATCCACATTAGTATCTCATGGTTCAATTTCCTTAAGATTTAATAATTTTTTAATTAACTTTTTTCTATGTTCATTAAATGTGTGATTAATCACTTTATATTTTTTTACTTGTTCATAAATATGAGGAATTAATTTGATATCTATTTCATCAGAAAAACAAGTAGATGCAATGTAATTATCAAAATTTCTTATTTTAGCATAAGTATTTAGTCCTAAATAATTATAGTAAAGAGAGTAAGTTAATGTTGTTTTGAAATCATAAAATGCCTTATTAAAACTGATTCAAGAATTTTTTCTAAGTGTTCTATCAAGTGATTTTAAATTAATCATTACATCAGAATGTTTTTCAATTTTATGTTTTTTATTATTTTTATCAATTGCATCATCAAACTTTATCTCAGAATCTATTAATGTACTATACATTTCTTCAACTCCACCATCAGCGATTGAAAGTTTTGATAATAAATTTTCGCTTTCATCAGACAGATTATGAGACTTAAATTTTATTACATTATCAAATGATCTTTTATATTCAGAAATTTCACTATTTTTTAAGTATTCATATATCTTTTTTTCATTTTTATAAATTCTATTTTCATAATCGGAAGTTTTAACTGCATAATCATTTGATATCTTTTTTAATGACTGTGAAACTCCTATTCATTTTTGTTCTGAAATATCCTCATTTGATTTATTAGAAATATAATTATTCAATCGATTTGAAATTATCCTAAATTCTTCATTAAAATTTAATCAATTTTTAAAATTTTCATATGAGTCAAAAATACCATCATACATTTTAGTTAATTTCTCTATTCCTTTTTTTCACTGATTAATTAAATCATCAAGTGATTTTCCTTTTAATAAATCTTCAAGATCCCAATTATATTTTTCATATTTTTCTTCTTTAATCATGACTAATACTCCTATTAAAAATATTTAAAAATTCCTTTTTTTGTTCATTGTTCAATGACAATAAACCACTACCAGAAACAAAAAAATCTGCATATTTTCATACCCTATCTATAGTAGATATATTTATACCCCCATCAACTTCTATTTGATAATTTAAATTAAATTTTTTTCTAAAATCATAAACGTATTTTAAATTAGATAATGATTCTTCCATAAAAGGTTGACCTCCTTTTCCAGGTTCAACACTCATAACAGTAACAAGATCAGAAATTAATAATAATTCATTATATTCCTTTGCATCTGTACTTGGCTTTATTGCAATTCCAGCTTTAATATTTGCATCTTTAATATAGTTAATTAGTGAAATTGCATCATCAAGATTTAATACTTCATGTTGAAAAGTTATAGCATTTACCATATACTTTTTAAAAATATCTACATAGTGTTTTGGGTTTTTAGACATTATATGGACATTAATTTTAAAATTCATTTTTAAAATTTTTTCTACATATTCATCAATATATCCTGATTCAGTTTGAACATAGTCATAACTTATAAAATCATAATGAATATAATCTATATTTAGTTGTTTAAATTCTTCTAATGTTTGATTAAATTTATTTAAATCAAATGCAAGTAATGATGGCTCTAGCTTTTTAATCATTAGAAATCACACCTAGAACAAAATCAGCAATTGCATTTGAATCATTGTCACCAATTACATATTTTGCAACATTTTTTAATTCATCACTAGCATTACCCATAGCTACTCCGTTACCAGAATTTTTAATCATTTCATAATCATTGTTAGAATCACCAAAACAATATGTGTTTTCATTTGATATATTTAACAATGTTTGGATTTTTTTAACTGCATTATATTTATTTATATTAACAGGATCGCAATCAAGATAACATTTTGATGTCTCAGTTATTGTACAAGGAAGATTTTCCTTTTTAAAAAACTCTCTTAAATAAGGAATTTTTTCAAGCACATATTTCTTTTCACACTTAATTGCAATATGTAAAACAATATCATCAAATAAAGTGTGTTTGACTTCTTCTCAATTATCATATTTATGTTTTAAGCCACCAATAAAAAAATTTTTATCATCAACTTCAGTCCAAGGATCATTTCCAAAATAAACTCGATAAAAGTTTTTATCATTTGATCATTGAAGTTCTCTCTTTAAAGATTGAGCAACATTTATAATCTCACTAATTATTTTCTTATCAAGTGGTTGTGAAATTATTGTAGTTTCGTTGTTATTCAATAAATTTGTGATAATTCCACCATTAATAGTAATCACATACTTCATTAAAGGAAAAAAAGTTATTTCCTTTGCTAATTGGCAGAAATTTCTACCAGTTGCTATTACTACTTCATGCCCTTTATCCATTGCAGTATTTAATGCATTAATTGATGAAACATTTATCTCTCGTTTACTATTTAATAATGTTCCATCCATATCAAATACAAAAAGTTTTTTTAACATAAATCCAAAAATTAATATTTTTTCCTTTTTCTAAGTGACTGTTTTTCTTTTTCCATTCTTCTTAGACCTGGTCGAAGATAATATTCATGTTTTCTAAAATCACGTCTAGTTTCATTAGCAATTCTTTTAAAACGCTTAATTGCTTGTTCTAAGTCATTTTCAACTATAATAGTTCTTGACATAATATCACCTCCTTAACACTATGATATATTATATTTTATTAATTATGAAAATCTACTAAATTTATTTTTAAATGCAATTACTAGTATTATTGCTAATATCATTAAAGCTAATGATCCTGCTGCAGCAATTAAAAAATATAACATGAAATTGGTTTTTTCAGGATCAACAATACTAAATCCATCAATTTTTAGAGTAGTCTCTTTTGTGTCATTAGTTATAAGAATAACTGAATCATCAGTACAATTTGCTTGATAATTACTTGAATTTGATTGTTTTAAAGAACCATTATTTTTAAATGCTCATCACTCAATAAACTTAATTGTAAACTTTACACTGCCATCCTTTTCATTAACTAATTTTGAATTGTAATCTATCACTATTTTTTGACTAGTTATTTCTTGACTTACTAATCCATTATTTCCAAGTTGAACATAATTTTGCAAATTTGCTAATATATATTGCTTAATACTTGAATCATCAGGTGAATATAAATTTGCTGAAGTATCAGATAAACCAAAAATTGAAGAATTTAAATCTATTCCAGAACGTAATTCTGATTCACTACCTGAATTCATTCTTAACCTAATTGTTGCAGGATTTTGACCTGTTTCATCCATTAAAATAGTTGGGTTAGTTTCAATTTTTCCTTCCTTTGTAAAAGTGTTAATAACTTTTAGTTGAAATTCAATAATTCCAATTTCATCATTTATTTTAATTTGACCAGGATTAGTTTTATCAAAAATTGATACTCCATTTAAACCAAGAATATCAACTACTTGAGTTCTAGTTTCACCAGTCAATGCTGATGAACCTAATATATCATCAAGATATGAATTTCCATCACTTCTTTGTTCATTTAATACATTTATTAGATCACTTGATGTTTTTAAATAAATTGAAGGAATATTGGTAATTGAATCTACTACACTAATTTCTGTTCTACCAATTGATTGAGTTACTTCATGTCGCTTAAACCCAGTAAAAGTTATTTGAGCTTCCATTCCTTCATTTTCATTAATTTGTGAAGTTGAGTCAACATAATTCTTAAGTTTAATTGTAGCAGTTATTGTTCCTAATGAACCATCTCTCACTAATGGTGTAGTTTCATCAATTACTACATAAGTTAAAACATTGACACCAGTATCATCATATGCTAAATTATCAATATTTTTTTCAATTACTTCATTAGCAAATTGACTTAACTGATTGATAGTAACATTTCCAGTATAGTAATCTATTGCTTGAGTATCTCTTAATTGTCATTCATAATTTATGTACTTAGTTTCTTCTAATTGTTTAAAACCATAAAGTTTTACTGACGCTGTAACTCAATCATTGGTGTTCAAACTAATTGATCCATCACTTTTTTGTTCAAAGAAATTTGTGTATCTAAAACTCAAAATTCTTTCATTTGGACTATTAGCATCAAAAGGTGATAATGCAAAATCATCTATATCAGTTAATGGTTCAAAATCACTAGGTAAATTACAAATTGTACCCAATTGTAAGTTTTCATTGAAAATACTTTCTAATAAACCGCTATCAGAAGTTAATAAATAAATAATGTCTTCAACTTGTACACTTTTTGCATTTTTATCACCAAGTAATGATGATACATCAACTTCACTAGCTACTATGGTTGGCCCTGATACTGATTTAAATCCATTAAGAATTAAATTAAATGGCAAAGAGGTGCTTTGTTCTAATCCACTAGCATCGATATGTTTCATTAGGTTAATAGGAATTATTGCTGAACCTTCCTTATAATCAATTGTTCATCTATTTTTTGAAGAAACAACAATATCATTTCTAGTAAAAGAAGATGGTAAATTTACAAAAATTGGATCAATAATACTACTACCATTTCGATATGTATAAAGACCGTTTTGAACAATTTCAGGAGTTAAATTTTCTAACACATTAACTGAGAAAATCCTTTCTTCAGAAACGTTTATAACATTTCTAATTGTTGTAGCTCCTCCCACATATTTAAAACCAGTTAAAACAATATTATTCATAACTAATGGTTCACTTGAACTATCATGATATTGACCATCATTACCAAAATATCGATACAATGATAAAGTAAATGACAAATTACCTTGTAAATTATTTGCAACTACATTTGATATATCTATGTCATTATAAATAGTATCAAAAGCCGGATTGTTAACAAATTGATCAAAATTACTAAATACAAAACGTTTTAATAAGATTGAATTTTTCTCTCAATCTGATGCTAATGTATCAGATAATTTACTAGAATTGACTAAAGTATTAATTGAAGTAGCTTGGATAGTTCTAAATCCAAGTATAGAAATTGTTGCAATTAATGGATTAGAATTTTCTACTAATGATCCATCAATTGATGAATAATATGATAACAATCTTAAATCAAAAGAAACTAATCCATTCTTATAATTAAAATTAATGTTTGATATTCTTAACAAGTTACTAAATGTCGCAAAATTAAAATCATTAGCAAATAATTTTTCAACCTCAGTAGTAGGATTTTCAATAATAGAATTTAAACCATCATTTTTTATTTGAATAAACAATAAATTGTACAAAAATTCATTAAAATAAATGTTTTTTCTAATTTGAGCTAAATTCAAATCACTATACTTTGTATTAGTAGCATAATTGAAATTTTGATCTCTATTTAAAATAGTTAATAATTGTTTATCAACATATCCAAAAATATCATAATTTTTATCCTTAAAAATAGTTGGAGTTATTTCCTTAAATCCTTTAATTAAAATGGTATATTCTTGTGATCAAACATTATCAAATAAGATTCCGTTCTCATCAGTAAAATTCTTTATTCTAACATTTGCTGTAATACTTCCATTAACATTATCAGACACTAATGAGGTTATTCATAAATCAGATACTTTATTATCACTTTTTCAATTTTGAATATTCTCAATTATTGATTGACCAATCAATGAATTAGATGATAAACTTGAGGTGTAATTTGATGCCAATTCATCAGTCATTCCAAAAATTGTAAATTCATTTGGAATGATAGTGTAATCATCAACACTTCTAAAACCAGTTAAAACTGTCTCAAAAGTTTTTGGATTATTAGTCACATATGTTGCATTAGGATTATCCATATATTTTGCTAATTTTATTTTTAAAGTTAATGTACCATTTCCAACAATTCCAATATAGTTTTCATTATTTTCAGCTAAAGAAGGAATTATTTCAATGTCACTACTACTAAATTGCTCATTATATTCATTAGGTAAATTATCAAATAAAATCATTTTATCAGTTCCAACATTTAATAATTCATTTTTGATAATTGCTGACTGATCTATAGTTTTACTATTTACAAAGTCAAAAGAAGTAAGATTTGCCATACTCGCTATATTAGCAATTGAATATGTAGGTAGAATAGTTGTTGGAGATGCAACTACCTTTGTTAGTAAAGTAACATTATAGTAACTTGATGGTGTATTTTGTGAAACATATTCCCCATTATCACCATAATAATTTTTTAACATTCTAACTTTTACTTCCAATCTTCCTAGTGTATTATTAAAAACTCTATTGTTATAATCAACATCTAAATCATTTTCAGACATTTGACTTCCTTTATTAACTATTAAATATTTAAGAACAAATGATTTAATTTCATTTTCACTAATTTGCTGAGGAATTATTGCTGTATTAAAAGCTGTTGCAACCTCAGAAATATAAGTAGATCTAACTTGTTTAAAACCATTTATTGTAATTGAACTAGTTAGAGGAGTGTAACCTGATCCATCAACATTTTTATTATGATAAATTCCTGATTCATCAATTCAAGCATTCAATGATATGTTAAATTGAATTTGTCCAAGTGAATTATTATATTTAAAAGTTGATTCATCAATTTCTATTATCTCTTCTGAAAAAGAAGTTCACTTACCAACTACCCCTTTGTTTACAATTAATGTCTTTAATTCTCCAATAGGTGAGGATTTAATAAAATCAGAAGCCATAATTTCACTCTTGCCTTCAATTGTTAAAGTGTTATTAATACTTGTAGCACTTGTAACTCTAGAAAATTGATTGATAGTAATATCTTGATTTCATACTTCAGTATTGCTTTCAATTAATTGTCCTTGTCCGTTAATATATCGTTTTAAACCTAAAGTTAAAGAAATTGTACCAGCAATATTATTTTGAACTATATTTGATATAACTAAATCATTAGTGTTTAAAACTAAATCACCTTGTATCATGTTATTGATAATTAATGTTTTTAAATCATAATAATTTCCCACATTTCCAGCTGTTTCTAAATATTCAAAAGGTAATAAACTACTATTAATGTTGTAATTGGTTAAAATTGTAGTGCTGCTAGTAACATTTGCAAAATTTTGAATTAATATGTCATTAAAAGTTGGTGATTGAGATGTTGCTAAATTACCATAGTTATCATAATAATTTTTCTTAAATCTCAAACCAGATACTGAAATTGTTCCACTAAAGTTATTTCTAGTAATGTTTGAAATGATAATATCATCTACTGATAATTGACTAGGTTTAAATTCTGTATTATCTAAAATGATCTTCTTAACTAAATTATCATCAACGTCAAATGGATAATATTTATCATATGGAGATGAAACTATAATATTTGATGGAACATTAGTTGGTTTTGCAATTGAAAAACCAACAATTGTAATTTTACGAACTAATGGAGTTGGTGATAGTTCACCTTCATTTGGATATGAACCATTATTAATTCAATTATTTAATGAAACTGTAAATTCAATTTGGCCTAAAGTGTTTAAAGGATTTGTAGATGTAATAGATAAATTTGAAATATTTGAAGTTAAAGAAGGATTAATTATTCCATTAGTTCATATAAAACGTTTTAATCGCTCTATTTTTGTATTATCAACTACTATTTCACTTGGTGTTAAAGTTAATAAATCAGCATAATCATTACCACCATTTGATATATCTAAACGATTAGAAATTGATGTCTCACTTCAATCCTTAAAACCTTGCAATGAGAATCTACCATTTGCAAAATCCTTTTGATTAGAATTTATTCAAACTATTTTTCCTAATCTATCTTCACTAGTTGTTGCATAGTAAGAATTTAATAGCAAGCTAGAAATATTCACTTGACCTTGTTCTAGTGAAGCTATTTTAACCTCAACATTCATATTTGATGGATTAGATACATCAACTGTTGTATTAAAATTTGGATTATCATTTGCATTTTGATCATTAATATTACCTAAACTTAGAGGAATGTTATTAAAAATAGAAGTTGCACTATTTGAAATAATTGCTGCTGCTTGATTGTCAGAAATACTTGCCATTTCTGAATAACCTGTAACTGCATATGAAGAATCAACTAGAGTTGTTGGACTTGAAGGCAAAACTTTAAAACCGCCTATATCCATAAAACCAATATAACCATCATCAAGTGGATTGTTTGTTTCAAAATATTGACCATTTTGATAATATTTTCTCATGTAAACTCGTAAACGAATTGATCCACTTGTATTGTCTATAAGTTGTACTCTTAACTCAACATCACTTTCATTAAAAGATGGAGCATTATAAATCAAAGGATATGAAGAAAAAGTACTATTAACAATTTTAGAAATTATCGTTTCTTTGATTTTTTGACCATTAGCATTAAATTCTCCATATTCACCATTAAAGGAAATGTAGTTAGAAGCTATATAACTATTAAACTCAGTGATATTTGTACCATATTGATTAGCTGAAGTGCTTAATGCCTCATTGTTAAAACCATGAAAACTAAAATTTGTTTTTAACAATAAAATTGAATTTAAATCAATTGAATCATCTGATGTATCACGATAATTAACTAATACACCATCACCATTAAAACCATAACGTACATAAACGTCACAAGTAACTGTTAAATCATCTAAATTAACCTTAAAGTTGTTAAGAATAATATCATCACTTGAAAAACTTGAAGGAACATTTTCAATATAGTTATAAATTAATCTAGTTGCAAAGCTGGTTGAAAAATTTAAAATACTTTCATTTGAAGATACTTCATATGAATCAATTGATAATGAAGTGGGTTTTGAGGTTTTAAAACCTGTAATAACTAATTTATCAACATCTTGTAGAAAATTCTTTTTTCCTGTTGCCAGATTTCCATTAACATCATTATAATTAGTTACATATAATTCTGCTCCACCTATACCTCCTAAAATTTCTATTGTTCCATTTATGTTATCAACAAACAAATTGCTTGATGATAAATTTGAAAGTTCTACAATTGAATCATCTCTTAGATTAGATAATCCATCGTTAGATATAACAGTTTTAAGTTTATTAATTGACTCAGATATATCAGTTGGATAGAAATTTGATGGTGGTAAATTATCTATATAACTAATTGCAGTTATATGTGTTGATAATGTAGTTGGATAAACCTTTTTAAACCCTTGAATAGTTATTGTTTCTTGTAATTGAAATAATTCATTATTGTTGTTTACAGAATTATAAATTTGTCCTTTAATATAAGCATTTTTTAAGCCTACTTTAAATTGAACTATTCCTTCAATATTGTTAACAACTAAAGTGCCCTTAACTATTTCTAAATTATTTATATTATTTTGGTATGCTTCAGGTATATCATAAATAGAACCTAATATTAATGTACCAATATCACCAGCAATACCATTGCTACTAAATCCATATTTTTCATAATCATCTTTAAAATTTATTGCAGTTAATTGAGTATTAGGAGAATAGAAAAAATTTTGAGCTAAAGTGGTTGTGACATCATTAGTATCAACCCCTAGAAATTCACTATTAAAATCCTTTCCTTTTTCACTATATTCAATAATACCATCTGAATTAACATAATATTTTAAACTTAAGATGAAAGAAACTGCCTTATCATTAATTGCAACATTTTTAATAGTTCAAGAATTTTCTGGATTTAATTCATCATCTTGTGATTTTTGATTTGAAAAGGCTTGATTAAAAAAATATTGTTCATAATAGTCAGATGGATAACTAAAAACAAGTTCATTTCTTTTAACCTTAATGTCTTCAAAATCTTGAACAATAACTTGACCATCAAGTCTTTCAGTTGGTAGATTAAATGTAGTATATGAACCTATGGTAACTTGGTTATCTAAAAAATAATCACTAGAGTCTTTATAACCTGTAAGCAACATAGATAACAATTCTTGTTTTAAATTTGAAGTTTCAAGCATATACTTAATTTGTGTGTTAGTTAATGCAAGCGAATTGTTTTGATCTTCATCTGCAACTAAATTTATTCGTGGATTAATTGTAGTAGCTATGCTTTCTAAATCAGAGAAATATAAATCAAATTCATAATGAGTAGATTCATCAATAATTTTACCCCCACTCACAGCACCTGTTAAATCAAATGAAACTCTTAGGTTATTATAACCATTAGGTTTATTTGATGGTATAGAAATGCTTACAGAACTTAATTGCGAACGTAATGCATTAGAAATAGATTGTCCTTCATATACAGAGATTGGTTCTTTGGTGATTACATTGTATACATTGTTCATACAATTAGATATATAAGAAGCAACTATTTCAAATCTTTTTTCATTCACTCATTGAGCTAATGATTGATTTTTTTGCAAATAATTATTTACTGCATAGGTTATATAAGTTTTATCGTATAAAAAAGAAACATCCTCAATAGATAAATTACTACTAGTAATTGATGTATCCTTTAATAAATCATTTGTCTTAAAACCAGTAATTTGAAACTTAATTGGTTCAATTTGCTTGAAGACATATTCATTAATCTCACTATTATTCACAGAAACATTTGAGGAAACAACATTTGATTGTACTCCAACACCAGGAGTTAATGTTATATTAATAACACCATTTAAATCATCTGCATAAGCCTTTATAGACATATCTGTCAAAGTATTAACTATACCACCATTAATTCTAATCTTTAATTTATTACCAAATAAATTTCCATTTAAGAAATCAGAAGCAGTATATTGGCTTGTTGTACTAGTATCTATACCTCCATTTCAATCAACTGAAATTGAAGTATCTGATTTTGGCACTACTCAATAACCTTCACCATTAAATTGAGAAATAACACCAGTTAAATACTCATATTTCTTATTACCACTTGAAGCTAGATAACTACCATAATTTCCTGTTAGTGTATTATAAGAAATTGGAACAGCATTTTCTCCTTTACCATTTACTAGATTTAAAATTGAATCACCTGAATCATTACGTAACTTAATATTAACTGCTAATGGTTGATTGTTATTAAATGTTGCATTATTACTAGAATTTAATTTAGTAAGGGTTGAAAAATATCTTGAATTTACACCAATTTGAAAAGGCTGTGCTCATTTTGAAGTATTATAGTCAATTGGGTGAGTGTTTGTATAAACTGAATTTAATAAATATTGACTATAATTATTTCAAGTAGAAAAACTTATTCATTGTTCACTAGATGATTGTGGTTCAATAAAACTATATTCAGATTCAGATAAAGTGTTATTTGATTGAAAATTTGAAAAAGAAGCATAGTAATTACTATTAATTCCTACTTGTAATGTTGATCATATACTTTCAATAAGGTTTATTGTTGCATTATCACCAATACCATAATTATTAAAATCAAATAATTTTACAGTATCAGAAGTGTCAAATGGACTATTTAAACTTGCACTATCAGGATTTATTCCAGTTCCTCCAGGTCAATCATAAATGAATTTATCACTATTTGATGCTCCAACTCCATATAATTGAGCAGAATTAACACCAATACCCAAACCTTGTTCTTGTATTTTTCCTAATGAAAAACTATTAGCAATAGTATTAGGATCATATAAATCATTTAAATCTAAAACGTCAATAGCATTTAATTCAATTGAAGTATCAGGTCTAAAACCTTGGAAAGTTATTACATTTTCATATGTATAAGAAGGAAGAATCTCATAAACATTACCATTATGATTATTTGTAACACTAACAAAATTATTTACCTTTAAATCAATACTAATTACTCCATTTTTATCATCTGGTTTTAATATAAATTCATAGTTATCAGTGTTTGAAAAAAGTGAATTATTGGAAACAACTCTATATTTATCTAATTCACTTTT
>CASGBP010000008.1 GCA_949299825.1 uncultured Mycoplasmataceae bacterium | reverse complement strand
ATGGATATAAGGACTTTACTACATTCAGTGATGCTTTTATTGGATTATTAGAAAATAACACTTGATTAATTCAAAATCTTCCTAATAATGAGCTTAATATTGATAAAACAAGTATTGTTGGTGAGGTTGATCCAACTACTGGTAATTTCATTAATGTTACTTTTAGTATGAATGCAACTATTTCAGATGGAACTGTTCAAATGGAACAATTTAAAACAACTTTGTATGGTTTTAAGCAAAATCCAACTGGAGCAACAGAGTTTTATGGTGATAAAGAATATCCATTAATTGATAATTTGTTAACTTATGTGACTGCTAATGATTACAATGCTTCTGATTTTTATAATGAAGTTTATATAAATAACAATGGTGATTTAATTGATATTTTAAAACAATTTATTTTTGATAATGTTATTAATCATAATTCTAATTTAGGAATTGAACCAAATAATGTAACAGTAAATGATGTGGTTATTGTTTTACCAAGTGATAATGCCTCTCCTGATATTTTTAATGGTACATCTCCAATAACTTTTTATTTGAGTAGTTATTATAATGAGGATGGTGTTTATCAATCAAATGTTAGTCAAGATCAAGCAAAACAAGATTTTATGTATAAAAATATAATAATTACTAACTTCCAACCTGAACAAAATTTATATGGACCAACAATTCCTATTAACCAAACTAGTATACAAATTAGTCCAGTATGAACTGGTGTTGATACACAAGATGATACTTTAACAAAAATTACTGCTTCTGCTGTTAGAGATAATCAGGAATTATTTAAGGCATGAATTATGCAAAACTTATATGAAGGAAATACAAATGGAATTAAATTTAACACTCTACAAGATGCAAATAATGTTATATGAAATTTTGCTAATAGTGTTGTAGATGATGAAAATGGAACAATTAAGATTACTGCTCAATTAGCACAATATTGAACAAATACAGGATATGCACAAAATGGATGTAATATTTCTATTCTTGTTACTGGTTTCGTTAAAATAAGAGCTACTACAATTAATACAAATGATATTTTTAGTATTACATCTGATCCTAGACCAAATACCTCTACAAGTGAAGAAGTTATAAAACAAATTACAAGCAATAAACCTTCTGATTTTATTAGTCTATTAAATGATGATGTTGGATTTAGAGAAAAATTTTTGGATTATCTAAAGGAATGAATAATTTTAAATAAAGATAAAGTATTTTCAAATTTACCAAGTGAGTTACAAAACGATAATAATGCATTAAGAGATGCAATATCATTTATTAATAATACAGGTAATCCTGATACATCTACTAATCCTGGAACCATTCAAATATCAATTGTCCTATCAAAATATGTTAATAGTACTGGAACTACTGTTACAGGTCAATTACCTGGAACATTACAATTATCTGATTTCTTGATTAGTGGAGTACCAACTTATCTTCCTTTAAAATCAGTTATATCAGTTATAAAAACTACTAATGGTGATCCGTGATTTATTGCAAAAAATTCATTAGGACAATATTATGGTGATATTGAAGCAAATAGTATTGTTTCATCTAATAGATTAGTAGCTCATGCAGAAAGTGTAGTAAAAAATATTATCCTTGGAACACCTTCTACTGCTGATGGACAAGAATCTAGTAATTATGGATCATTGATTGGTGGTAATAAAAATCAAGGTGTTGCGAGCAGAAGTAACATAATTATAGATACTGTAACTGTTTATAACACCCTTGGTAGAATTGATATTGATTATCACTTAAATTTGGCATGAAATGCAGATGATGATTCTAAGCCTACCAATACAGGTTTGTCGTCAAAATTGATTTTATATGGATTTAAGCAAATTAGTCCAATTGCTCAAGCAAGTGAAAAAATGACACCATTTATAATTGGTGGAGTAGCAGGTGCAATTGTTTTAATAGCAATTGTTATTATTTTCTTAATTTATTATCGACGTCGTGGTGATATTGAGTATCAACAATAATTAAATTATGTTAAAAAAAGCTATTGTAATTGATGGAAATTCTTTATTTTATAGAATGTATTATGCTACTACAAATTTAGTGGATTTTGCTAAGGCAAACAATTTAATACCTAATAATGCAATTAAAATGATGATGAATATTATTTTAAAATATTTGAATAATGATAAATATGATTATTTTTTTATAGCTTTTGATGCAAAGGCAAAAACTTTTCGTCATAGTGAATTTGATGATTATAAAAAAAACCGAGTTAAAGCTCCAGATGAATTATATTTACAAATGGCAGATACAATAGAAGCTATTGATGCATTAGGAATAAAAGTAATGCAAAAGCCTGGAATTGAAGCAGATGATTTAGTTGGATCATTTGTTAAACTAATGTCCAAAAATGGTATTTTAGTGGATATTTTATCTTCAGATAAGGATTTATTACAATTAGTAGATAATAATTGCACAGTTTATTTAATTAAAAAAGGAATTTCTGAATTAGATGAATATAATATTGTAAATTTTAAGGATAAATTTTTTGGTCTCTTACCAAACCAGGTGATTGAGTATAAAGCAATTGTTGGCGATACTTCTGATTGTTTGCCTGGAATAAAAGGTATAGGTCCAAAAACCGGTATTAACTTATTGCAACAATATGGTAATTTAGAAAACATTTTTCTTCATTTATCAGAATTATCAGAGATCAATAAACAAAAATTTATTAAGGATAAAGAAATTGCTTTTAAATGCAGAGAGTTAGCAAAAATTCTCACAAATGAATTTGATAATAATTATTCAGTTGATGAATTTTTACTTAAGAAAATGTGTAGAGAAAAATTGCTACCAATTATTAAAAAGTATAAATTAAAGAATTTGGAAGAATATGTAGTATTAAATATTCAAGATAGTTTATTTAATAAGGAGTAATATGCCAGAATTACCAGAGGTGCAAGTTGTAATAAATTATTTAAAAAACAATGTATTAAATAAGAGAATTATTAAATTTGATGTTTATTTAGATAAATTATTTAAAAATTCTACTGTTAATGAATTTAGAAAAAAAATAATTAATAGCAAATTTATTGATATAGTTCGAAGAGGTAAATATCTATTATTTGTTTTAGATAATAAAAAATGTATTTTGTCTCATCTTAGAATGGAAGGTAAATATTTCTATGAAAATGATAATTATCAATTACAAAAACATGATTATGTGTGTTTTTATTTTGATGATAAAACAATGTTAATTTATAATGACACAAGACAATTTGGTGTTTTTGAAATTTATGATTCACTTGAATCAGCTTTAAATTCAAAATCAATACAAAAGTTAGGTCCTGAACCTTTTGATGACAATAATTTTACTTTTAATTATTTAAAATCAAAAATTAAAAAATCTAATACAAATATCAAAACCTTTTTGTTGGATCAAACAAATATTGCAGGAATAGGAAACATATATGCAAATGAAATTCTTTTTCAAAGTAAAATAAATCCAATGCTGACTACTAATAAATTGACTGATTCAAATATTTTAGATATTATTAAAAATACAAAAGAAATTTTGGCTGAGTCAATTAAAAATAATGGTACAACAATTCATACTTTTAAATTTAATAAATGGTCAATTGGTGATTATCAAAAATTTTTGAAAGTTCATATGCGCAAAAATGAAAAGTGCTTTGATTGTAAGACACAAATTGTTAAAATAGAATTGAATGGACGAGGTACATATTATTGCCCAACATGTCAAAACGTAAAATTAAAAAAGAAGGATAAGTAATGTTTATAGTTCTTACAGGAAAACCAAATTCAGGCAAGACAAGTATTTTAAATTTATTAAAGCACGAAGGCTATGAAATATTTAATACTGATGAATATGTAAATGAAATTTATAAGGTAAATAATATTGGTTTCATTTTAATAAAACAAAAACTCGGTAGTGAATATGTAGATAACAATAAAGGTGTTCTAAAAGAAAAACTAAAGGAATTTATCTCAAAAAGTAAAGAAAATTACGAGTTATTAAATAGCATCATTTGACCATTAATTAAAGATAAATTATTAAGTTTAAAAAAAGAAAAGAAATTTTTAATTGTTGAACTATCAATTTATTTAATTGATAGAAAATATTTTAGTGGTATTTTTGACAAAATTATTGTGATTAATAGAAAAGAAGATTTAAAAAATTTTTCTCTACAAGAAAAAACCTTAAACCGTTTTTTTAATAATATTACATATCAACAAGATGATCTAATTATTGAAAATAATGAGGATATTTTGGTATGTTTTAACCAAATTAAACCAGTTATCAATATGCTTTATCAAAGATTATCTAGTTCATTATATCGTCCTTTAGATGATGGATATTATTTAAGTAAGCAAGATTATAATTCAGTAGTTTTAGTTTGACCTAGTATTTATAATTTTCAATTTACTCGAGAAATTAAATTAATTGAAAATACCTTTTTAGATATCATTAGATCAATTTCAAAAATTTGTAAAGTACATGTAGGTGTTGATATGATAACTTATGAAAATTTAAAAAGTGTTATACCTGGTAATACCAATTTATTTGGTGTTCATTTATTTCCCTTTTCAATTAATAAAAATTTATTAATGTTTCTAGAAAACAAAATTAGTGGCGACACTAGACTTTTGGTATCTAAAACTAAGAATGAATTGATTGATTTAATGTTTAAAAAAACATATTGTAAATATGAGTTTCCCTTGAAGTTAAATAATTCTGATTTTATGATTGTTGAAAATACAATGTTTATTATAAAATCAAGGTTTGATTTTCTATGCTCAGTTCATAAATGTGGTTTTGATGAATTTCTAAATTATATTAAATTATTTTTTAGTATTGATGATTTGATAATAATTTATGATGATGAAAGTTCAAATAATAATAATATTAATAAATATTTTAATGTTTTTAATAAGGTTATTTTCTACTCATATGATGAAAATTTTAATAAGGAAATTTTTGAACTAAATCAAGCAATTTTAACTCTATGATCAGCTGAGAATAATTATGAAGTAAAACCATTAAAAATAGTTATTTTTGACGATTTAAATTGATTAAGCTATACAAATTTTATTGCAATAAAAAATGATATTTTTATCATTAGTCTAGATGAATTTAATGATGTTATTTTTTTAAAAACAATGAAACAATTTAAATTGAAAGCAAATATTGTAATAGTTGATGGTTCGCTATATAAGACACCATATTATTATAGTATTAATAGTATTGTTAAGATGTTGCCTTATGTTAAGTTTTAATAAAAAATTTTTGTATTAATATTAGTGTTAAGTAAAGTTAATGGGTAAATTGTTAACATCATTAATGATATATTAACAGCAGCAGATATTCCAACTATTGGTCCATTTATTATTAATGAATTATAATCACTAACTTGATAAAATATTTTTCCACTTAAAAAATAAGAAATAAGCATTATTGAATATCCGATTAAATTAAACAACAATGAAAAACAATATAACTTAGATAGATATATGATTTTACGTTTTTTTTCATCCAAATCCTTCGGTTGATGATTAATTATTTTCGCTAAAAAAATAAAAGCGAAAAAACCTCAATAAGGAAGAATATAATCAAAGAAAATATGACCATTAATACCAAAGACTAAAAGAGCAAAAGGGACTAGAATTAAGAAACCTATTTTAAATGGATAAGTTCGAATAAAAAAAAGAGAATAACTAAATATTAGCATTTGTATTTGTAATGAATAACCATTAATAATATCAATATATTTAAAAATAGCTTTTACTACTATTGTTAAAGCTAGAAGAATACTACATAAGGATATCTCATAAATAATAATTTTCTTTTGTTCTTTTTTCATATATTTATTACAACTCACTTGTATCTATAGTTACAGTTTTTTTTCTATTTGATTTATCTTTTTTATTTTTTAAATATTTGTTGGCATATTCTTGATTTTCTATCTCATTTTTAATTATTTCATTACCAAAATTAGCAGCAAAAGAGGTTTTAAGAATTATGTGATTATTTAGATAATTAATACCAATGAAGAAAATAAAATATCCAACTATTATTATCAATATTCTTACTGGAATAGTTCAACTCATATTGTATGTTAATGATCCTGTTATAAGTATTAAATAAAATAACATTCAAGTGCTAACTATATGTGTCAAAAAATTTATTTTAGTTAACCTAAATTTTAATAAAATAATTCAAGCTAAAATATTAAATAATAAGATAGCAAAACCAATTATAAAAGGCTGTCATGAAATCGACCAAACCTTACTAATGCCATAACCTCAATATTGATCACCATTTTCATTTAATACTAAACCTCACATTTTTCCATTTAGTGCAACTAATCAATTATTTTTAGAAAGATTAATCTCTCCAACATATAACCAAGTAATTAGAATAGGAATGAAAATTCCTAAAAAAATAATTACAAATAAGAAAAATATTTTTAAATCAAATTTGAATAATCTTTTTTCATTCATTTTAATAATTAGTGAGTATTTTTATATAATTATAATAATAAATTTTGATAGTGAAATGGAGTTTTTCATATGATTTATGGCAAAAAAAGATTAACTGTAAATGACTTGGATATTGATTATTCTTTATTAAGCAAACAACCAGGGAGAATTTTTCAAGCAAAGGCATCAATTATTTACTTACCTGGATTTGGTTGTGATTATTTAAATCATCAAAACTTTTCTAATCTTTTAGTTTCTTATGATTATTATGCAATAAATGCACCCGCTCATGGATCAACACCATGATATTCAACTGAAGATTTAACTATTAAAAAATATGCAGATCTTGTTTATGAATTTATTAACATGCATAATCTAAGTGATGTAATATTAATAGGACATTCTTCTTCTGCGGCTGTTGTTGCATTATTAAATGGAATGATTCCAAATGTAATAAGAGCTAATGTATTAATTTCACCTATTGAAACATCTTTTCAAGCAGATGCCGAAAGAGTTAAGGATATTTTAATTCCACGATTAATTGATGATTTGGAACAACTATTGAGAATGCAAATTTTTAATTATGATATAAAATCTTTCAACAACCCTGCTTGAGATTCTTTTAAAAAAGACAAGCTTGTTTATTACAATAAAAATTTTGAACCTTTATCACTTCAATTGGAATCATTGTTGTCATTTGAATTAAAATCATCAATTGAGCAATTGTATGCAAGTATATCAAAACCAACCTTAGTTGTGTTTGGTGATTCTGATGGTTTAATAAGAATTAATGATGTTGCAAATAAGATGAGGGGATTGATTCCAAATGCAAAAATTAGTATAATTTCTATGGCGGGGCATGAACCTGCACTTGATAATCCAAATAATTATTATAGTAATGTTATTACTTTTATAGATCAAATCATTTTAAACTTTGATGAGAATAATTTTCAACAATTAGAAGGATATGAAAATGGACAATAATAAAATTGATGCAAATGATGTATCAACCTTAGAAGAGTTACAACCTAATGAGAGAATTATTGCAGAAGTAGAAAATACTTCAGAACTTTCTGAATATGAATATGAATATCTTAAAAATGAACTTAATGCATATTACAATAAGCCATTAAAGAGTTTATATAGTCTACCCAGAGATTCTACTAGCATTGAGTGAGATCATCCACATGTGACAAGACCAAAAGATGAGTTGTATGCACAATTACGATTTTATGACATAATCAAGTCAAAGGAGAAACTAACAATAAATCAATTAAAACAAATTGAAAAAGAAGTTAGACAAATATATGCTGAATTATTAGAAATAGATGGATATGAGTATTTTTTAAAGCATGGACATGAAAAACTAAGATTAGATAAATTAAATCGTTGAGAAGATCCTAAGAATATAAAATTTTACCAAAGAGAAAACGATATTATTTATGATAACACTATCAATGAATATGTAAGTATTAGTTTGCCAATTGAAAAATGATGAATAAGTGAGGATGATTTAAAGAAACATAATTATGATGATCAAGCTCATCGTGAATTTGTTAATATTAATGCAAAAATTAAGGAATCTTCATATGATGTTGATAATTATGTTTTAAATAATAAGGATGATGAAAATATAGCTGTTGAACAAGAAAAGGAATTTGGTATTGGCATTCCAGAACTTCCAGAAAAAGAAAATAGAGTAAAAGTTGAGACTTTTTCTTCACGTTGACGTAAAAAATTCAAAAAATCAAAAGATAAGGTTATTGAATCTAAAAAGGAAGAAAAAAATGATAATGAAACAGCTAAACCTGAATCACCAAAGACAACTATTCCTCCAATTCCTCCTACTCCAAGTGGATCTTTTCCAGGTGTTGTAAAACATCCAACTGCTCCAGTTGCAAAACCACTTCCTGGAATGGCGAGCAAACCTCCAATTTCTCCTACTCCTTTTCCAGGCATTGCTAATAAACCACAAGTACCACCAAAGGTTAATACTAATTCAACTGTTCAACGTCCACCACTTCCACCAGGATCTCAACCACCACCAGTAAATACAACAAAACAATTTTTTGATTATCAAAATAAATAATTTAAAATAAACATAAGGTAGATATGGCTTTATTTAAAAAACAAAATTCTAAACAAAATATAGTTGATGATGGTCTTGATTTAGTTTCAAATGAACAAATTGAAAAGAAAT
Organism: uncultured Mycoplasmataceae bacterium; assembly: GCA_949299825.1. Classification (GTDB taxonomy): domain Bacteria; phylum Bacillota_I; class Bacilli_A; order Mycoplasmatales; family Mycoplasmoidaceae; genus Mycoplasma_L. The sequence goes on along the minus strand of CASGBP010000008.1, from coordinate 1,427 downwards.
TCAAAAGAAAAAAAAGACTGATAATTTTATCTTCAATTTTTGGTTTTATTTGATTAGTTGTTTGTTCTTTTATAATCGTTCAAGCTTTGCAACCAAAAAGCAGAGGTTTAAGTGTTAATTTAAATGAAATTGTAGATAAGAACATTCCAAGTGAATTAACTATTAAAAATGCATCTTCCTTGTATGTTGAAGGTGGTAAAGCAGTTGTTTCTTCTGATTTAAATTTTAATACTTCTAATATGACTTTTTCATGAAAAAAGAGCACTAATAATGGCACAACATGAACTGATGTTTTTGGTGAAGGTACAATATCAGGTGATGAATTTGTTGATCCAAATGGTGAAAAAAATTTTTCTAAGGATGATTTAATAGTTAAAAATGGTAATGAAATCACTTGAACAAATGGTACAAGTTTAACAATTAATAATATTTTATTAAGTTGAAATAATACACAAATTAAATTGCTTGTTTACATCAATAATAAATTATGAAAGGAAAGCAATAGCATTTCCATAAATGTTACTACTGCTAATTAAATATGAGCACTCATATTAGAATTCAAAGATTTGAATCACTTATTCAAACTGTGATAAATAAAACAATAGTAGAAGAAGTTAATGATAAATCTGCTAGACATGGACGAGTTACCTATGTAAAACTATCAAATGATTTATCAATTGCAAAGGTATTTATTGAATGTTTAGATAGAACAAAAATTGAACAGACTGTAAGTGCTTTAAATAGAATATCTGGATTATTTAGAAGTAAGGTGGCAAATGTAATAAACACATACAAGACTCCTAAAATAGTGTTTGAACCAGATAAAACAATTGATTATGCACAAAATATTGATAAAATAATAGATAATATAAACAAAGGTAAAAAGTAATGAAAACTAAATTAATGACTAATATTGATAGTTTTTTAACTTCACCAAAAGGATACAAAAAATCTTGATTTAGATCATTTTTTGGAATGTTTTTTGTAATTGTTGTTGCAGCAGTTATTCTAGCTTTAACTTTTTCATTTGGACCTAATTCTTCTGCTGTGGGTAAATTTCATGAAAATTTAAGTTATTCAGGAGTTCAAAATTGATTAGAATCTAGCACATTACTATCATATGTTTCTTTAGGTATATTAACCTTACCTTTTATAATATTATTTTCTTTTTGAATAATAGGTATTAATCAAACATCTAAATCTAGGTTTTTCCATTTGTTTATGTGGTTGATAGTAGCATTATCAATTTTATTAATAATGATAGCATTAGTATTGTTTATTCGTTGTTCGATAACAAATTATAATATTTATGCTTAAGTTATGAAAAAAACAAATTATATAAATAAATATGATTTTATAAATTATTTTTCAAAACAACCCTCATTATGATTTTTTTCAAATGTTGAGATAATATCAGGTATTAAATT
>CASGBP010000007.1 GCA_949299825.1 uncultured Mycoplasmataceae bacterium | reverse complement strand
ATATTTTAACTTTGTTTTTAACATTTATTTACCCAATATTATTTAGATTCTTATAATTAATAGTAAAAATAGGTTAAATTATGAAAATAACATCATTGCTAGATATTGGAAATTTTAAATTAAAGAAAGATTGTTATCCATATGTGACTTATAAATTAGCAGTTAATAAGTCAAAATATAATGTTGTATTTATTCATGGTTATGGGTTTGATAGTTCATATCATAATTTTTTTGCAAACCTTGATAATGATTATAATTACTATGCAATTGAATTACCAGGTCATGGAGTTACTCCATTAAAAAAAGAATCTGATTTAAAACCTCACATATATGCCAAAATGATAATAAGTCTACTTAAAGAATTAAATTTAAAACAAATATATTTAATAGGTCATTCTATGGGTGGAGGAATTGCCATGATGGTAGCTAGTCAGATGAAAGATGTAATCAAGAAATTAGTACTAGTTTGTCCAATGAATTCCTTTGGTACAACTAATATAAAAGATTTTCTATTCAATTTTAACCCTAGAACCCATAAACAAGCAGAGAAATTTTATGATATTGTATTACACAATAAACAATGACTAAATGATGAGTGATCTGAAATAATTATTGATCAAATGCTTAAAATAAATAATGAACATCATAAGGAATTAAAAATTTTAAAGAATAACATGATTTCTCCAACTAATATCTTAAATTTATTAAAGGCAGAAAGCAAACTAAAAATTCCTACTTTATTAATGGTTGGAAAGTATGATAAATGTATTAACCCCATTACCACTATTAGTAATTTAAAACTCAAAATTGATAATTTAAGAATAATTAAATTTAATGAAAGTGGTCATATTCCAATGTTTGAAGAATTGGGTAAATATCGAAATGAAATAATTAGTTTTTTTGATAAAAAAGATTAATCTTATTTACTAAAAATTATTTTGTTAATATTCTTATTTTCATTTATAAATCTTAATTCATATTCAGTAGCAATGTTTTCTTTATTAAATTTGTTATCCAATTCATGATATAAATTTGTAGTTTTATAAATTATTTTCCAATTATTAAAATTAAGACTATCAATGGTTCAATTAAAGAATTCATCATTATCTGTTTTTAGTTCAATATAAGAACCATCATTTAATAATTTTTCATAGATATTTAAAAAGTTTTGGTGTGTTAACCGATTTTTATGATGTCTTTTTTTTGGTCATGGATCAGAAAAATTTAAATATATTTTACTTATTTCTTTTGGTTGAAAATAATCAAGTAGAGAACTAGCATCAATATTCAATATTTTTAAATTATCTATATCTTGTGTTACTTCATTAACCTTCTTTAGTATCTTTGCACAAATAGTTATATTTTTTTCAATACCAATAAAATTAATATTTGGATATTTAATAGCATTATCAATTATAAATTTTCCTTTACCTGATCCTATTTCTAGATATATTGGATTATTGTTTTTAAAAATCTTATTTCATCTATTATTTTTAATAACATGTTCTTTAATAAAGAAATTATCATTTTCATCAACTATTTTTTTTGCATTTGGGTCATTTCTTAGCCTCATTTATTCCTCATAAACTTTATTTTTAATATTTTCAAGTTGTTTTTCCTTAGTTTCATCAACAATATTAAGCAAGGTATCATGTAATAAATTTAGATTTGAGCAAATTAAGTGGTTATTTCTAATATAACAATGGACTATATCATCAAAATATGTTTTATAAGCTTCAGAATTACGTTGATTTTTAGTAATTTCAATACCTTCTACAAGTCTTAAACCCATCATTAACACCTGTAAATATAATTCTTTTAATGACAAACGGTGACCAATTCTTTCTCATTCTAAAAAATCACCATCTCATTTATACATAATATTGTCTTCAAAACCGCTTGCACCGTATCCAATCCCTTTTCAATCATTAGTAAGTCAATAAGCCTTGTTATGCATTGATTGATATTCATTATTCAATGATCAATTAGCTACTTCATATCGTATGAAATTAATATCCTTAAGTTTTTGAATAATATATTCTAATTGATCAGCCTCTTCATCCTCATCAACTACATAATTATCCTTTTTTAACATTGATCCTTCCTTAACTTCTAATGAATAATAACTAACATGGGTAATGTTATGTTTTTTAATAAATTCAAAACTATTATCTAAATCTTTTTTAGTTAAATTAGGTAAAGCATAAATAAAATCAATACTTATATTTTTTATTCCTACATCGTGTAAATGTTTAATAGCCTTTTCAACATCTTCAATCCGATGACCTCTACCAATTTTTTTTAATATTTCATTATTTGTTGATTGAGCGCCTAAGGATATTCTATTAACTCCATATTTTGCAAAAATTTTAGCTTGTTGTTCATTTACAAATTCAGGATTGCACTCAATGGTAAATTCATAACCTTGTTTTTTATCAATGTATTTAGATATGTTAATTAGTAACTTATCTAATAATTCATCAGTTAGAAAATTAGGTGTACCTCCACCAATATATACTGTTGTATATTGATTTTCATATGATTCATCCTTAATATGATTAATCACTTTTTTTATATATTGATTAATTTCATCATTTTCACGATCAATTTTCTTACGACAAAAATCGCAATAAGTACAAATATTTTTACAAAATGGAATATGAATATATAAATGTTTTGTCATATCTTAAAGAATTATAACAACAATAAATTATAAATATACTTATTTAATAATTTATAAAATTTTTGTTTCTCATAAAATCAAGAGTATAAACTAACATTGATAAATAAGAAGTAAATAAACTAATATAAACTAGTAAATTAGTTACACCTCAATATCATCAAATAATATTAGTTGTATTTGAACCAATAAATAACAACACTATAATGGCGAACATTTGAAAAACTGTTTTCAATTTTCCATATATGTTAGCTGAGACTATTATTTTTTTAGAAGCTGAATACATTCTAATCCCATCAACTATTACATCTCTTAAAATAAATAAAATTGTAAAAACAACAAAAGTAAAATTTTTAACACATAAAAGAATCAAAGTTGTGTTAATTAAAATTTTGTCAGCTAGAGGATCTCAAAATTTACCAAAATTAGATTGCCAATTAAATTTTCTAGATAAATATCCATCAAGAAAATCACTAACTGATGCTACTATAAATAAAATCGCTACAATTATTTGATTTCAATAAATTTGAATTATTTGATTTTCGATTGAAAAACTAAAGGCAACTGAAAAATTGTCAACTACAAAAATAACTATTATAGGAATTACTAAAATAATTCTAATAATGGTAATAATATTTGGAATGTTTTTTAAACTTTTAGAATTTAATGCTACCATGTGTTCTTGCAAAAGGAATAGTATCTCTAATGTTATTTACTCCTGTTAAAAACATAATCAAACGTTCAAATCCAAGACCAAAACCAGAACTCTTATAGTATCCATATTTTCTTAGGTCAATATATCATTGAAGTTCATTGATGTTTATTTTTGCTTGCTCTGCTTTTCTTAAAATAACATCATAATTACTTTCTCTTTCACTTCCTCCACAAAGTTCGCCAACTCCTGGTACTAACAAATCAACTCCTGAAACAGTTTTATTATCACTGTTTTCTTTCATATAAAAAGCTTTGATAATTGAAGGATAGTTATAAACAAAAATTGGTTTATTATAAACTTTTTCACATATATATCTTTCGTGTTCAGAATCTAAATCCATTCCTCAAAAAATATTATTATTTTCAAAATTAATTTTCTTATCCTTAACATCTCGTTCAAGAATATCAATAACTTCTGTATAACTTATTCTAGCAAATTTCTCATTCTTAATACTTTGCAACCTATTTAATGATGCTTGATCCACAAATTCATTAAAAAAAGCACATTCATTCTTACAATTCTTTTCATAATTTATAACAAGATATTTTATGAAATCCTCCATTAAATCCATTAAACCTTCAAGATCTAAAAAAGCTATCTCACCTTCAAGCATTCAAAATTCAGCAGCATGTCTATTAGTGTGTGATTTTTCAGCCCTAAATTGAGGACCAAAGGTATATGTTTTTTTAAAGGCAAGTGAATATGCTTCAATGTGCAATTGACCAGACACAGAAAGGGATGATTGTACACCAAAAAAATTCTCATCACCAACTTTAGCCAATTTAAAACTTTCCCCTGCTCCTTCAGCATCATTTGAAGTGATTACTGGAGTGTTAACATTAATAAAACCAAGGTTATGAAAATAGGTGTGGATTAAATATGATAATTCACTTCTAACTCTCATAATATTCATAAACAAATTTGTAGCAGGTCTTAAATGAGCAATTTCTCTTAGATACTCAACAGTATGCCTCTTTTTTTGTAATGGATAATCTTCACTAGCTTTCTTAAGAACACATATTTCATCAGCTAGAATTTCAAATGGTTGCTTAGCTTCAGGAGTTACAACAATCTTTCCTTCAACAAATATTGCTGAACCAGTTGAAATAGATTTTGCCTGATCAAATCCTTTTGTAATATCATTCTTATAAACTATTTGAATATGTCTAGTATCACTTCCATCATTAAAGACAATAAAACCAAACTGACCATTATCCCTATTAGACTTAACTCAACCTTCTAACTTAACATTATTTAATGTTTCATATTTTTGTCATATTTCATTAATTGATGTCATATTTAAACCTTAAGTTATTTTACCAAACTTTTTATTTTATTAATAAAATAAAAGTATAATTATTTTAATGAAACAAACAAAAAAAAATAAATTATTAAGTACAAGACAAGAAAAGATTTTGAAGCATATTATTGAAGAATATGCTGATTTTGCTCAACCAGTTGCAAGTCAATTATTAAATGAAAAATTTTTTGATGATTTATCATCTGCAACCATTAGAAATGATATGAGTGTTTTAGAAAAAAATGGAATGATTGTTAAGAGTTATTCATCTAGTGGTAGAACTCCAACAATAAAGGGATATCAATATTACAATGAACATTTAAATAATAATGAAGTTCCAGAAAAATTTAGAATTCAAATCAATGATTTACTTTCAAAAAGAAATCTATCAATTGATGAAGTTATTAGTAAATCAGTAGAAATAATTTCAAACTCAACAAATCTACTTTCTGTCTCAAAGAATATTTATGAAAAAGATACATTAAAAAAAATTGATTTAGTGAAAATAGGAAATAATCAAGCATTATTTATCATTGTTACATCGAGTGGAAATGTTATTAAAAGGGATATGTATATAGAAGATGAATCCAATATTGATGATGTAATTGTTTGTGTAAATGTCTTTAATGATAGATTGATTGATTCACCATTATCAAAAATTAATGATCAAATAGAAATCCTAAAAGAATTAATAAAAACTAAAGTCAAATCGTATGAATTTGTTATTCATGAAGTAGTTGAAAAAATTTTTAATAACATCGATTGAACTCAAATACATATTAGTTCAAGTGATCAAGTATTAATTCATCCAGAGTTTAACGACATAAATAAATTAAAACAATTGATAATTTTATTGCGTGATGTATCAGTATGAAAACAAATTGGTTATAATAGACAAATAACTGGTAAAACATCTATTAGTTTTGCTGATAATATTAGAGGAATAGAAGATGTATCTATTGCTTCTACAAATATAACTTTAAGAAATTCATCACATGAGATAGCAGTTATTGGTCCTAATCGATTAACTAATGCTAAGGCTAAGGCTTTGCTAGAATTTCTTAAAAAAGAACTTGAAAGGAATTATAAATAATGTCACTCGAAAAAAATATACTTAAATATTCAAAAAAGATTTTAAAAAAACATTCACAAAAATTAAATGAAAATTACAAAAACATTCTTGCTTTTCTTATTTTTATAAACATTAAACTAGACTTAACAAATAAAAAGAAGCTAACAAAAGATACAATATTTTCAATAAGTTCTAAATTGAATGTTGATTCTTTGCTTAAGGATATTGATAAAAGATTGAATAGTATTAATAAAAAACCATATAATTGAATGAAGTACATTTGTACAAAACAAGAAAAAAGTATTTCAACAAAATTAAATGAATTAATTGATTTATATGTTAAAGCAATTTATTTTTACAACCAAATTGATAATTTTTTTATTTTCTTTAGTAAGAAATTTAATTTAGATAAGTACAAAGAAGATAGAAATAACTATATGATGTACTCAACTTACATAACTGACTTTTATCATAAAACACAAGATATTTTTCAACAAGAACAAAATGAAATAGGTAGATTTATCCGTTTTATCAAAAGGGAAGTATATGTCAAAAATTGATAATAGTATATATCTAAAAAATATAGATAATCCTAGTGATTTAAAAGATCTTGATTTTAAGAAGTTAAAAGTACTTTGTGACGAAATTAGAGATACTATCATTGATGTTTCAAAATATAATGATATTCATCTTTCTAGTAATTTAGGGATTGTTGAATTATCAACTATGATATTAAAGGTCTTTGATATTGAAAATGACATTATCTTATATGACACTGGACATCAAACATATGTGCATAAAATGTTAACTGGTAGGAAAGATAAAATTTATACAATTAGAAAAGAAGGTTCATTATGTGGGTTGATGAATATGAAAGAGTCAAAATATGATCACTATTCACCTGGTCATTCTGGTAATGTATTATCAGTACTTAGTGGAATGTATCAAAAATATGCTTGGGAGAATAAAGATAATATTAAACAAAAATATCATAATAAGAAAAATTTTATTGCAGTAATTGGTGATAGTGCCTTTGCTAATGGATTAACATTTGAAGCATTAAATGATGTTTCTTTTAGTAATTTACCACTAATCATTATCCTGAATGATAATGGAATGAGTATTTCAAAATCGGTTGGAGCCCTATCTGAGGTTTTAACTAAAACAAAAGGTGCTAACTTTTTCCATAATCTAGAAAAATTATGTAGAAATATTTTTGATTTTAATAAAACATACTATTGATTATTTAATACTTTTAATTGATTTGAACATCGTATAGTAGGAAAAAATCTATTTGAAAACCTAGGTTACTATTATATTGGACCAATCGATGGACATAATGTAAAAGAACTAGATAAATTTTTAAAAAGAGCTAGATGGTTTGCTAAACAAGGTCCTGTAATATTACACGTTAAAACAAAAAAAGGAAAAGGTAGTGTTGAAAGTGAAAATGATCAATGTGGAAGCACTCATTCATTTACTTTAAAAAACAATAAAACGGTTGGAATGTGTATAACAGATAAATTAATTGAATTAATGAATGATGATCCTAGCATTCATGCTTTAAATCCTGCAATGAGTTATGCTTCGAATTGTCATTTAATTTTTGAAAAATTTCCCGACAGATATCATGATGTAGGAATAAGTGAGGAACATGCAATTTCAAAAGCAAGTGGAATGTCATTGAGAAATTTAAAACCTTATTTATATTTTTACTCAACCTTTCTACAAAGAGGATATGATCAATTACTTCACGATTTTGCTAGATTAAACTTAAATTGTACTATTCTACTTGATCGTTGTGATTTATCAGGTGGAGATGGATCAAGTCATCACGGAATATATGATGTAGGAATGTTAATGAGTATCAATAATACAATTATTACAACTGGTAGAACAATGGAACAAATATATCAATTATTAAAATTATCTTATAAAAACAAAAAAGGAATTTTTGTAATTAGATACCCTAGATTAATAGGTGAAGAATATGATTCAAAGATTATAAAAACAATTAAATTTGGTGATTGAGAAATGTTTGAAAAACATAAAACTAAAACAATTATTATTACTTATGGAGCATACACAAACAAAATATTAAAAGAAATTTACGATAAGCAAGCAGTAAATGTAGCAAATGCAATTTTCATAAACAATTATGAAGAAAATATCCTAGAAAAAATTCTAAAAAAATATCAAAATATTCTAATCTATGAAAGAGTTTTTAATGATTGTTTAGCTAATGATGTGTATAAGCTGTCAAATAAATTAAAAACAAAAAATAACATAATTTCAATGCATTATAAAAACATCATTGAAAATGGTTCAACTGATAGTTTAGATAAACAACATGATATGGACATTAATGCCATTCTTAAAAATATAAAAATCTTATCTAATGCTAGATAGATTTTCAACTATATTCATGCAATGATCAATGTGTCTATCAATATTTTTTAAGACAATAATATAGTTAGCCATTAAAGAAGAATCTTGGGTCTTTTCAAGTTCATTAATAAAGTTATGATAAATTTTCTTATAATCTTTTAAAAATTTATCAAACAATACTGTGGCTTTTTCCATAATATCTTCCAAATCACTTTTAGAAATTATTGAATAATATTCATTTACATATCCTAAGCAAAATATTCCAATATCAATTATGTTTTTCTTAATTTGGTCATTTTGTAATTTTGTACTACTTTTAACAAAGAATTTTGTAAATGTTACGATATAACTACTCATTCTTTTTAAATCATTTAATGAATTAATAATAGCTATTAATAAACGCAAATGATTAGCACGTGGTTCATGCTTTTGAATTAGCCAAATACATTCATCTAAAATATCTCTTATATTTCTAATGTTTCTATCATCCTCTGAAAGAGCTAAATCAAAGATTTTTTCTCAATTATTTTCATCAGTATTTATATCCTTACTAATTAAATCAATTTGCTTCTTAAAAAACTTTATTATATTTAAAAAACAATCATAAAAAGCATTCATTACATTCTTTTCATCATGTTTTAATATTTCATAATTTTGATTCATATTTTACCCTATTCTACCATTAATATAATCTTTTGTTAACTTTTCTTTAGGTTTAGTAAAGATATCTCTAGTAAATCCACTTTCAATAACTTTACCACGATAAAAGAAAACAGTGTTATTACTAATTCTTTGCGCCTGAGCCATTGAATGAGTAACAATAATGATTGTTACTTTTTTAGATAATTTTAGAATCAAATCCTCAACCTTACTAGTGGCAATTGGATCAAGAGCAGAAGTAGGTTCATCCATTAAAATTACTTCTGGTTCTAAAGCAATTGTACGAGCAATGCAAAGTCTTTGTTGTTGTCCTCCTGATAAATTAGTTCCCATAGTTGTATGTAGTTCATCTTTTACTTCATCTCATAAAGCTGCATCTTTTAAAGACTTATAGACTATTGAATCTATTTTTTTTTTATCTTTTATTCCATGATTTCTTGGACCAAAAGCAACATTGTCATAAATTGACATAGCAAAAGGACAAGGTTTTTGAAACACCATTCCAACTCTAGTAGTAAGTTCAACACTAGATAATTTTTTACTTTTAATATTTACCTTTTTAAATCAAATATCACCTTCTGTAATTACTCCATCTACATAATCATTCATTCTATTAAGACATTTTAAAAGAGTTGATTTACCACATCCAGAAGGACCAATGAAACTTGTTACCTCTCCCTTTTTAAGATCAAGGCTAATGTCATATAAGGCCTGTTTTTTTCCATTTTGATATCAAAGATTATAATTTCTAATTTCAAAAACATTTTTTGAACTAAAATTTGCCTTATTAATGTTTATTGATTGTTTTAAATTATTAGCATAATTCTTTAATTGGATTTTATTTGAATTGCTTAATGATCATCAATAAAATGCGTGTTTATATTTTGGAATTTTTTGTAAAAAGGAATATTGTTCTTGCAAAGATAAATCCTTAAATTTTAAAACATCTGAACTAAGCAAGACAGGCTTGATATCTTTTTTATTTTTGTTAACTTTTGTACTCATACCTAGTTGATAAAGTAATTATATATTACTTTTAATTTTATTCATTATTTTTTCTACTATTGAATTTATTTCATCATTAGTCAAGGTTTTAACGTCATTCATAATAGTTGTTTCTAATGTATAAATGTACTCATCATTTTTAGTAAAAAAATCTTTTATCTTGATATTAATAATCTTTTGATCAACCTCATAAATTTTATTAATCAATTGATTTATTTGGTGATTATTTGATTCATTTAAACAAATATTTATATCTCGAGAAATGATTGGTAAATTTGAAACTTGTTCAATTTTAATATCCTTGTTTTTAGTTTTAATTAGATCAATATTTATAAAAGCAACTACACATGGTTTCTCAATTGAGTAATGATAATTTAAAAAACTATTTTTAACAACAGCTAAATATCCAATTTTTTTATCATTACAGTAAATTACTAATGATTGATTATTATAAACTTCATCCATTAAATTTTCATTAACTCTAAAATCGATTTTTAAATTATTAATTGCAAATAAATTTTTGATAAACTCTTTTGCATTAAAAATATTTCATTTTCTTTCATAATTACCAATTTTACTAAATTCATTATCAACAAAAATAATTGATGCTGTATTAACTAACTCATCATTAAATTTAAAAGGTTGAATTTCAAAAACCGATTTTAGTTCTCTTTTTCTATCATTGTTATATTTAATTATATTAAGCAAACTATCAATTGCATTAAATCGATAAAATTCTCTAATATTAGAAATAGGGTTAACTATTTTGATTTCTTTATTATCATTATTAAAGTTGAACAATTTTAAGTTACTTTTGCTTGTTAAATTATATGTTTTAACTTCATAAAAACCATTATCAACAAAATAATTTCTAATTCTTTCTTCAATATCAAAATTACTTGAATTATTAAAATCTAATACATTAACATTAATATCAGTTACTTCAAGATTATTTATGTCAATAACCTTTAATAATTCTTCATATAAATCATATTCATTATTTAAATCCAATCTAGACGGATGATAAAAAACAATATCATTAGAAACATAATAATTTAATTTTTTAAAAATATTCACTATTTCTTCTTTTTTAAAATTCACGCCTATAAATTTATTAAAATTATCAAAGTTAAATTTTATTCCTTTAATTTCAGGAATCTTAAATGTAGCATCCTTAACTACTTTATTTGATTTAAAGTAATTTAATAAATTTACAAAAGTATTTATGGTAATTCATTCAGATAATGGCTTAGATAAAATATTTCCACTTTTTGTATTGATCTTATATTCTTGTAACATTTTTCTTACTGCTAGATTATTATAATTTGCAACTTCAATTAATAAATTTTTTGAATTTATATCAACTGCAAAATCATCAACAACACCTATAGATGCAAGAGATATAATCTTATTGTTACAATAAGTTACAATTGAATTCTTTTTTATTTTGTACTCAATATTTTGAATACTAATACTCTTTGCTATATCATTTTCATTTGGCAATTGAACAGATATATCAAGATCTACAACATTATTAGTTATTTTATCCAAATCAAAAATATTAATTGGTTGACCATATATTATAGAAATTAAATTAAAGAAATCAACCCATGTATTATAAATCTTGTATCCATGAGTCATTAAAAAGATTTTATGTTTTCACTTAATCTGATAAGTATTTAAATTTTTAATAACTAAATATCCTGAACAAAGACAAACATTTGAATTATTTTGAATATTAATAAGATTATCATAGATGATATTTTCAAATTCAAAGGCAAGCTTAAAATCAATATCTAAATGAGGTGCAATTTCTTGAATAATTGATGAATAAGAATTTAGATCATTTCTATTTGAAGGAATTGAAATATCAAAAATAATATCACTTAAATTCAACAAATTATCTATATTAGTATCTTTGACATCTTTTTCATCAAATAATATTATTCCATTTTTTTCATTATCTGGTAAAAGACTAGTGTTGAAGAAATCTACTAATTCATTACATGCACAAAGCATACCGTTTGAGACTACTCCTCTAATATCTCTTGAAACAATTGTTAAACCATTTGATAATGTTGTACCTATTGGAGCAAAAACTGCTCAATAATTTTTTTTCAAATTTTTTGCACCACAAACAACTTGAGAAATTGAACCATCACTAAACTCAATTTTAACTACATTCAAATTATCTGCATTAGGATGTTTTTCAAAATCTAAAATTTTAACTATCTTTAACCCCTTTGGTTGGCAATAGTTTACAATTGATTCAACTTCAATACCTACACTATTAAAAACACGCACTATTTCATCAAGTGATTTTTTTGCAATTTGTTTACAAACAGAAATTAATAATTTATAGCTTAATATCATAGTTACTCCTAAGATTTAAATTGTTTATTTATATTAAAATCATTACTATATAAATCTCTAATATCCTTAATGTTGTATTTAAGCATGGCAATTCTTTCAACTCCTATTCCGGCAGCCAAACCACTATCAATATCCTTAATGCCAGCACATTTAATAACTTCT
>CASGBP010000006.1 GCA_949299825.1 uncultured Mycoplasmataceae bacterium | reverse complement strand
TCAGCAAATAAATTTCTTTCTTGGCAACTACTAAAACCATATAAGTCTTCAAAAACACAATTTTTATTATCTATTCTAAAAAATCGATGTATGTAAATTTTTGCTCCTTTATTTAGTTCAAAGTTTTCTTTATTGGTGATAAATATTTTGTACCCCAGATATCCAGAGTCTAATAATAAGTATTTCTTACTAATAAATGTTATTTTCCCTATTATGTGATTATACATATTCCTCCTTCTTGTATGGCAAGGTGTTATGTATTTGCCATATGCCATACATTTATTAATAGGTACAAAAAAATAACCAATTTTACTTTTTTTGCTTAAAATTAAGTTTTTTTACATTAATTTGACTAGTTAAAAGTAATGAAATTATCATTATGATATAATTATTTAGTATTTAAAAAATATTAGGATTATATGAAATTTGATTTTTTATCGGATGTAGGACAAGTAAGGCAAAATAATGAAGATGTAGCATGATCTGGAATTAACCAATACAATAATTTTGCTGGAGTAATATGTGATGGACTTGGCGGATATAAAGGTGGTTCAACAGCAAGTGGAATAATGGTTGATATATTTCGAGAAAGATTTAATGAAATAGATTTGAACTATTTAACAAGAGAACAAATTGTTGAATGAATAATTAATGTGATTAATGCTGCAAGAGAAAGAATTGCTTTAAAAGTGGTAGATGATGTTCAATTAAAAAATATGGCTACTACTTTTGTTTGTTGTATTATCGTTAATTCAAAAGCTTATATTTTCAATGTTGGAGATTCAAGATGTTGATATATTTCAAAGGATAGATATTACCAAATTACTGAAGATCAAAATCTTTACAATTATTTAGTAAAAGTAAAAGCAGGTCCTGAATATTTTCAAATGCATCGTGATAATTTATTTGCAATTACCCAGTTTGTGGGATCAATGAATAATAAAAGTGTGACTCCTGATGTATATGAAATTGACATTGAACCAAATTCATTTTTTGTTTTAACTTCAGATGGATGTCATAACTTTATTGAACTTAATGATATGGTTAGATATGTGTTTGAAAACCAGAATAATTTTTCAAATGCATGTAATTCAATAATTGCAAAAGCTTTATCTAATAATTCTAATGACAATTTATCTATTGTAATTATGGGGTTATAAAATGTCTAATTTTAATCGTGGTGATGAAGTATTAGGCTTTAGAATCCTTAAAGAACAGGGTGAAGGAGGCATGAGCAAGGTATATCTTGCTGAAAGAAAGAATAATAAAACCAATGATAACCCGTATGCCATTGTTAAGGTTCTTAATAAAAGTGTACCTAGTTCATCACAAACAAAAGAGTTAAATGATATTAATAGTCAATGACAAAAGGCTATTGATGAATTTAAAATTACTTGAAGCTTATTTCAGAATCCACATGAAAATATTGTTAAACCAATTCAATGAGATTTTTCTTCTGATTCAATGGTTATTATTATCTCAGAATATATTGATGGTCCAGTTTTAAATAAATTCCTTGAAGAAAACAAAGCATTAACAATTGATCGAGCAATGTTTTACTTTAAAAAAATTTGTAATGGTGTAAGACATTTTCATAAACTAGATGATAAAATAGTGGTAATTCATCGAGATTTAAAACCAGAAAATATCATCTTAACCAAGGATTTAAGAGAAATTAAAATCATTGATTATGGGATTGCTACTAGCTTTTATGATAATAGTTTTAATTCTTCTGAAGAAACTATATATTGTACAGCAGACTACACTACTCCAGATGTTTTACAACTAACTCCAACAATTGTTAAATCAGCTCATCAAGGTGATCGAGAAAATATTAATAAGATGAAAAAAATAATTGGTCCACAATTTGATTTTCATGCTTTAGGAGTTATCTTATATTTAATGATTACAGGGGTTTTACCTTTTAAATATAACAAACAAAAAATTAAGGACGTTGATATTATTAAGATGTGATTAAATTATGACTTACCAATAATAAGCAATTCGATTAGTAATGTACCAAATAGTATTGAAAATATTATTTTTAAATGTACTGCCTCAAAACCAGAAGATTTAAAGTTTAGGTACAAAGATATTGATGAATTAATTCATGATTTAGATACTTGAAATAATGCAGAACGAATAGATGAACCACTTTTAAAACCAATTGAAAAAAGAGTTTTTCAGCAACATCCTTCATTTGATGTTAAAAGAGAGAAGAAAAATGAGAAATTTTATGAATCTTGATGATTTTATTGAGCAATAACTTCTATTTCTATTGTTGTAATAATAATAATGATAGTAGTATTAGTACTTTATTATACAAAAGGTGAAATATTTGCATAAGAGTTTTATAGTTAAGTTAATCAAAGATGATGTTTGAGTAATGAATAATAATGAAATTATTAAATGTTCAGTTAAAGGAATCTTGCGATTAAATGAAGAAAAATTATCAGTTGGAGATTATGTTGAAATAGCTAAAGTTGATGATCATTTTATAATTACAAAAATCCATGAAAGACAAAACTTCTTAACTAGACCTAAAGTTTCAAATGTAGATAAAATAATTATAGTTCAATCAGCAATATTACCAAACTTTAGCACTCTTTTATTAGATAAAATAATTACTTTTTATGAAACAAAAAATATCAAGGTAGAAATAGCTATTAGTAAGTTAGATCTGATTGATAAAAATAATAATGAAATAATGTCTTTTATCAATGACTATCGTAAATTGGGATATAAGGTTTATGAGTTGGATGACAATAAGCAATTTCAAGAATTAATTAATTTATCTAAACAAAAAATTATTTGCTTAGTAGGTAATTCAGGAGTAGGAAAATCAACCTTAATTAATCGAATTTCACCAGATCTAAAATTACAAACTCAAGAAATTTCAAGAGCTCTTAATAGAGGGAAACATACAACCACAAATTCATCTATTATAAAAATAAATGATTTTTTTCTTGTTGATACTCCTGGTTTTTCAACGATTGATCTAAAGCTTAGTAAAAATGATCTTGCTTATATATACTTCAAATCTATTCTTAATAATGAAGTTTGCAAATTTAAAAATTGTTTGCATCTTAATGAGATCGGTTGTAAAGTAAGGCAAAATTTAGATAATAAAAAAATTCCTGAATGAAGATATAAAAATTATTTATTATTAATTGATAAAATTAGATAGTATGATAAAGATTGATTTTAAATATTCACAAATAAACATTAATCAAGAATATAAAAAAAATAAAACTAAAAT
Organism: uncultured Mycoplasmataceae bacterium; assembly: GCA_949299825.1. GTDB lineage: Bacteria > Bacillota_I > Bacilli_A > Mycoplasmatales > Mycoplasmoidaceae > Mycoplasma_L. The sequence continues at coordinate 613 of CASGBP010000006.1, read as the reverse complement.
AGATAAGGCATTAAATAATTTAATTTCAAAAAAAGTTAATGATGGAAAAATGTTAAATTGGTTAGATTGACCAAATGATTTTTTCTATGAAAATGATTATAAAAAAATTAATAAATATTTTAACGAATGAAAAAAATTAAAAATTGATAAGTATGTAGTGATTGGAATTGGTGGAAGCTTTATTGGCATAAAAGCAGCCATAGATATGTGTTGTAATATTGAGATTAAAAATAAGTTTATTTTTGCAAGTAATATTAGTCAAGAAGAATTAATTGATAATCTATTAACTCTTAAGAATAAGTCTTGATCAATAATTGTAATTTCAAAGTCAGGCAATACCTTTGAAACAAGTCTTAATTTTAGATTTTTTAGAGAAGCATTATTAGCAAAATATGGTAAAGAACACAAAAATAGAATTGTTGTAATTAGTGAAAAAAAATCAACATTAACTAATATAGCTGAAAAAAATAATTATAAAATGCTTGAATTGGATACTAATATTGGAGGTCGATTTTCTACTCTAACATCAGTTGGTTTATTTGTATTTAAATTAGCAAATATTGATATTGATAAGATGCTTGATGGATGAAGTAATATAATTGAAAAATTTAAG
>CASGBP010000005.1 GCA_949299825.1 uncultured Mycoplasmataceae bacterium | reverse complement strand
TTGGTGTTGATGAAGACGAATTTGAAGAAGAAGATAAGATAGATGAAATAGATTCATATGAAATATATAAGCAATTATTAATTGAAAACGAAGATATTGATAAGGAAAACCCTCATATAATTGAGGGTTTAATTCTAGATGAAAAATCAAGAGAATACATTAAAAATACATTTAGTCATATTAAAAAAGTTGTGGATCTAACTTTATTAGATAATGTTGATTCTAAAAATTTAGTTGAATTAGCAGAACTAACCAAGAAATTATTGTTAGAGAATGAGAGTATTATAATTTTTCAATCTGTTTTTATAAAGGATAATCTAATAACTAGACCTGATGCAATAGTTAAGGATAACATAACTATTACTTTAATTGAAACGAAAGGGACAACAGTAGCTAAACTATATCATGCACTAGATATTTATTTTCAAGGATATATATTAAAAAACCTCCCATTTTTAGATGATTTTGATCTTGATTATCAATTGTGTCTAGTAGCATACGAAAAAGCTAAAAAAAATGAAGTTAGTTTTAATTTAACTAGTTATTTTAATTATTCAAAATCACCAACACTAGATAAAAATGATAAATGATCAAGATTAGGAATGAGAAAATATGTCGAAAACACTGAACAAACATTTATCTCCTTTAAATCTATTTGCAATCAATCATTAGAAGATTTTGAACAAAAAATTAGTGAATCAAAGGGAGTAACAAAAAAATCATTAGAAAAGACAATGAATAATTTTTTATATGTTATTGAAAATACACAAAATATCATTGATGAGTTAACAAATCATTTAAAAAAAATAAAGAATGAGAAAAATATTATGTGTAAAAATATTAATCCTAATAGGAGAGATAAAAATGATTTTAAAGTGAATGAGTTATTTAATGCACTAAAGGTTCTCTATGTTCATAAAGGATATGATATTTTTAAATATAGTGGAAATTTAATTGAGTTTTCATCAAGAAATATTGAATCATTTATGGAGAAGGATGTAGATATTGAAAAATATTATTTTAGATATGGTTCAAAAATCGTTCCAATTATTTTAAACAATAAAAAAAGTATCATTATTAATGACATTTCTTGAGTTAAGCAAATTTTAAGTAATTTAAAACAAAAAAAAGTTTACTTTGACTTTGAAACTATTAATAGTTCAATTAGAGCAATTGATAATACTTTACCATTTATGCAAATAGTTACTCAATGTTCAATTATTATTCATGATAATTGCAAGATTCCAGTCAATGAACTTAATTGTAATAATATATTAATTGATCCAAAAAATATTAAAATAGATGATTATAAAAATATTGTTGATAGTTTATATAAAGGAAAAGATTATTCATATGTTGTATATAATAAGAACTTTGAGAAATCTAGATTAGAGGAATTTAAATCAATTATTAATGACGATGAATATAATAAAAAAATTGATATTATAATTAATAACTTATTTGATATAGCTGATTTTTTTCGATATTTTAAGGAAAAGCAATCAATTCCAATTATTATTAAAGAACTTTATGGATATTACTCAATTAAAAAAGTATTACCATATGTAGAACAAAATTATCCAGATATATATTATAAGTCAGGTTGTAAAAATTACTATGATTTAGAAATATCAAATGGTTTAGTTTGTCAAAACGCTACAACTTTTCATTTTTTAAGTAACAATCCTGATTATGTGAAGTGAAATAAATTAGTAGAGGATATGAAAATATATTGTGAAAATGATGTTAGAGCAATGATAGCAGTAGAGCTTTTCATTAAGAAAATTATTACTATATTCTAATTGACATCATGCATGGGGAAATATCAATTTTATTAAATTCAGAAAAATTAAGTTCAATAACTCTATAACCTAAGGATCTCAATCTTCTTGTTGTTCTAGGACAATTAATTGGAGTAATTACCACCCCATTAATTCAAACTGAACCAAGTGCATATTCTTCTTCTTCGGGTACAACAACTCTTTTAAAACCTTGGAATTGTTTTTTATCAGATATTTTACTTGATACTAATAAAAGGTTGTTTTCTAAATATGATATACATGACATTAGATTAGGATAATCAAATAATTCAATGGTAACAACTTGTTTTCCTAATTTTGAAGCAATACTTGATAATTCCTTAATCCCTTTATTGTTTGTATAAATTGATTTACCTACAAAAAAGGTATTACCAATTACAACGACATCAGAACCTCTAACATACCCTTTTTTTATTTGATAAATTTGTTCAGCTGAAAAATTTTTATTAATTTCATTTTTTATATCTAATATTTCAGTTTTTCTTTTTTTATCAATCATATTTGTTATGATAGCACATTGATTAGGAACTATTATGACTTGATCACTAGTTGAAAAAGCATAAGGAGAAGATTCAATTTCTTCTAATTTTACTATGTCAATTCCAATATATTCTAGTGCTTGAATATAACGTTTATATTGTCTAATGGCAATATCAAAATCAGGTTTATTTAAATAAGGATTTCTTAGGGCTATATCAATAATTGATTGCGTGGGTGATCTAATAATTACTTTTGCATATTTTTTCATATTTACCTGCTTATTATACATGTCTAGATTTCATATATAAGAAAATACTTAGACTAATGATTATTATAATTATTGCAGCTGATGATCCAACTACTGCTATAATAGTGGTTAAATCTTGTTCACTTGTGTCAGCATCAAAACCCACAATTTTTAAAGTCATTTGAACTCTTTC
>CASGBP010000004.1 GCA_949299825.1 uncultured Mycoplasmataceae bacterium | reverse complement strand
TTGCACAATGTTATAGTTTTGAAATTCATCCTGATGATGTGAATTTCTTTATTCCTCCATTGAAGGCTAATGTGCCTGAAATTCCAAATTTAAATAATGAACAGTATGAGGCAAGAATTAAGGAAATTGCTGAGAAATTAGTACAAAAGCAATTAATTTTTAATGATATAGCTAATCAAGATAAAATAGATGTTTCAACAGAAGAAATGTTAAAAGTACTTGATGAATATCATAATTCAACTGGTTTACCAATTGATGAAATAAAAAATGATAAAGAAAAATTAACAGGGGCAGTTTCAGCTCTTTTAGAAGAAAAAATTACCGCTCATATAATAAATAAGTTTCCTAAAAATTTAGATGCTTTATATCAAAATATGCAAAAAGATTTAAATGAAATGGCAAAAACTTTAGATGAACATAATAAAAATAACAACAATCAACAACAGTAATGATTAAAGAAAAATTAACAACTAAAAGATATGTCTCCAAGTATGTTTTTTTAAAAATTTTATTTGGTGAATATAAAGTTGGTGGTTTTGTTCCTTCAGAAGCAGTGATGGCAAAACAGTTTAATACTACAAATCTTACTATTAGATCAGCTTATAATGTTTTAATCGCAAATGATATCTTATTACCAATTAAGGGTAAAGGGTATCAAGTAAATAAAGATGTTATAAGTTATGTGTGACCATTATTTTCTAAAGTATCAAATTGAATTTTTAAAATTGTGGTTGAAAAAAATTATATTGAAATAAATTTTGAAAACAATAAGATATTTTTAAGGACTAAATGAAATATTGTTTTGAAAGACATTTGTGAATTACAGGCTTCTGATATAATCAAAAAAATATTGCAAAACAAACTAATGAACCTTGATTCATTTGTTAATTTTAAAATTAAAATTGATTATCATTATCAAGATAACAATATCATTATTGAACAAAAATTTTTAGATGCAAAAGATCAGGAATTATTATTAATAGAATCATCATTTAATGTTGAACATATTAATGTTTTTTTATCAGATCTAAAATTCATTAAGTTTTTATAATATTTAATATTTATGAAAGTTATCTATTGTTATTTAGTGATATTAATATAAAAAAAATTAACTATCTTTTTTATTTATGTTATAAATATTTATAAATAAACTCAAACTAACTAAATTTACATATTAGGAATATTTATGCAAGATAAAAAAAATGAAATACCAACTTATATATTTGCCCTAGGCGGACTAGAAGAAATTGGAAAAAATACCTATGTAATTGAACACGATGATGAAATTTTTGTGTTTGATGCAGGAGTTAAATTTGCAAATGATGAAATGTTGGGAATGAATGGTACAGTTGCTAATTTTACATTCTTGAAAGAAAATGAAGAGAATTTTAAAGGATTAGTTATTACTCATGGACATGAAGATCATATTGGAGGAATAGTTCATTTATTAAGAAAAATTAAAGTACCAGTAATTTATGCTCCTAAATTGCCAGCTGAACTTATTAAAAAGAAAATTTCTGAACATAAAGATATTACAATGCCAAAAATCGTTGAAGTTGATGATGATTCAGTAATTAAAGGCAAGTATATGGAAATTGATTTTTGTCGAGTGTGTCATTCAATTCCTGATTCATTTATGGTTTGTGTAAAAACTCCTAATGGAAACATTGTAAGTACTGGAGACTTTAGGTTTGATTTTGCAACAAATGGAGATGAGACAAATTTAAAAAAACTGATGGAATTCTCATCAAGAGGAATTGATGTTTTATTATGTGAATCTACTTCATCTGAAGTTCCTGGTTTTAGTGAATCTGAAAAATACATTATTAACAATTTAAGAACTATGATCATTAATGCTTTAGGAAGAGTATTTATTTCTACTTTTGCTTCTAATCTTGGTAGAGTAGAAGAGATAATTGATCTAAGTGTCAGACTTGGTAGAAAAATTGTAATATTAGGTAAATCAATGGAGGAAAATGTAAAAATATCTAGAAAGATTGGATATTTAAATGTTGATGATGAATATTTTATTAGTCCTAAAGATATTGGTAATTACAATGACAATGAGATTTTAGTAATATTAACTGGTTCTCAAGGTGAGGAATTAGCTGCTTTAAATGTTATGTCTAAAGGTGAACATTCAAAAATTACTTTAAAGCCAAGTGATACCATTATCTTATCTTCTAATCCTATTCCAGGAAATTATGAAAGCGTTGAAAGATTAATTAACAATTTATATAAACAAGGAGTGAAGATAATTGAAAATAGACCTGAGCATAAAATTCATGCATCTGGTCATGCGACTAGAAGTGAACAACAGTTAATGATTAAGGCGATAGATCCAAAGTTTATTTTTCCAATTCATGGTGAATATAAAATGCTACGTTGTTTACAAGCAAATGCTGTTGATTTAGGTTTTGATCACGATAAGGTATTGATTACAATTAATGGTCATAAATTACAATTATTGAATGGTGAATTAAGTTATACCAATATTCATGTACCAGCTGTTCCTATGTATATTGATGGAAAATCAGTTTCATCAAGTTCATTAGACTTAATAAAGGAAAGAAAAGTTTTATCAGATAATGGAGTAGTCCATGTTAGTGTTTATTTAAATGAGGATAGAAAATCTCTTGCAACTATTCCAGCTATTACTACTAGGGGTTGTTTTTTTACTAAAACATCAACTAATTTTTTATATAAGTTTTCGCAAAACTTACATATAATGATTGACAATAAATTAAAAGAAATGAAAGAATATGATGAGAAATATTTAATAAGTTGTATTCATGAAGAAACTGTAACTAACATATGAAGGTTTAAGAAAAAGAATCCAGAAATATTTGTATCAGTATTCATTAAGGATCCTGAACAAGAAAAATCTTTTATTAGTAAGTATCCTAGACCTACTCCTGCTAAGAATAATGAAGTTAGACAAGAAATAAGCAATGAAATAAACGAACCTGATTCTGAAAATTAATCTTAAATCAAGGTTATTTATGTTTCAAATTCATTTTTAATGAAATTAGTTTTTTCTTTTTGTTAAAATAACTATACTAGTAAGTTTTAAGTTAGGTAAATAATGGGTTCAGATGATTGTGTAATATTTGGTCTTGATAATTCAACTGAAATTGCAAAACTAATTGCTAAATATGCCAAAATTAAATTTGGTAAATGTCATAGTCACACATTTGCAGATGGTGAATTTATTTTTACGTTAGATGAAACTGTTAGAGGTAAACATGTTTTTTTGATTAAGTCTACATCTAAACCAGTTAATAATTCAATTATGCAATTATTAATTGCAACTGATGCCATTAAACGATCTTCAGCAAAATCTATTACAGCTATTATTCCCTATTATGGATATTCAAGACAGGATAGAAAAACTAAAGGTAGAGAACCTATTACTAGTCGTTTAATTGCTGACTTATTTGAAGCTGCTGGAATTAATCAAATATTAACTCTTGATATACATTCAAAACAACAACAAGGATTCTTTTCTATCCCTTTTGATTCATTAACAGCAATATGGTTATTGCTTGAACAATTTAGAAAAACTAAAAAAGTAAAATTTGATGAAAATTTAGTTGTTGTTTCTCCAGATTATGGTGGAGTAAAAAGAGCTAGATCTATTGCTGAAAAAATTAATGCAAGTTTAGCTATAGTTGATAAGAGAAGACCAAAACCTAATTGTGTAGAGGTTGTAAATTTATTAGGTGATGTTAAAAACAAAAATTGCATTATTATTGATGATATGATTGATACTGGTGGAACAATAATGGCTTCTTGTAATTTGTTAAAAAAACATGGAGCTAAGTCTATAAATGTTTTAGTAACTCATGGTCTTTTTAATAATGATGCTATTGAAAAATTTGATTCACTACACAAGAAAAAAGTAATTGATTCAATTTTTGTTACAAATAGTATAAAACCAGATGATTCATTACCAAAATTTATAACTGTAGTGGACATATCTAAAATGTTAGCTGATGCTATTAAGGTTTTTGCAAATGAAAATGAATCATTATCAGTTGTTTATCATAAGTATAAATACTTTAAAGATTTTGAATAATAAATTATGCAAAATAGAAAAGTAATTAATAAAGTAGTAGTTGTTGAAGGTCATAGTGATACAAATAAGCTTAAAAAACTTTTTGTTGTTGAAACAATAGAAACAAATGGAACAGCTTTAAATGATGAAACTATTAATCTAATCAAATTAGCTAGCAAAACCAAGGGTGTTATTCTTTTGTTAGATCCAGATGGTCCAGGCGAAAGTATTAGAAAAAAAATAAGTGAACATTTAGATGATTTTGAAAACATTTTTATTCCAAAACATTTGTTTAATAAGTCAAAAAAGATAGGAGTTGCAGAAACTAGTGATGATGTAATAATAAAGGCATTTGATAATTTAATTAGTTTTAGTAAGACAAATAATTCACTTACTTGAAATGAATATCTTTCGTTAAATCTAAATACAAAGTTAAAAAGAAAGAAAATAACTGATCATTTTAATATTAGTGAATCTAATAATAAACAGCTATTTAAAAGATTAAATATGATGGGAGTAGATATAAAAAAATTAAAAGAGGTAATAGATGAAAAGTAGGTTATATGTTTTATCAACACCCATTGGTAATATGAATGATATATCTAATCATTTTATGAATATTATTGAATCATTGGATTATTTATTCTGTGAAGATACAAGGGTTACAAGTAAATTGTTAAACCTTCTTAATATTAAAAATAAACCTAAATTAATTAGTCATCATAAATTTAACGAAAATAAAAATATTGATAAATTAATCAAACTTATCAAAACTTATCAATGTGGTTTAATTTCTGATGCAGGTTATCCAGGAATTTCTGATCCTGGATACATTCTTATTAATGCTTGTCATAATAATGAAATTTTAGTTGAAATAATAAATGGTCCAAGTGCAGTAAATCATGCTATTGTTCAATCTGGTTTTAGTTCTAATGGATATTGCTTTATTGGTTTTTTACCTAATAACGAAAAAGAAATAGAAAAAATAATAAAAAAATATGAAGCAGTTAATTTACCATTAGTTTTCTTTGAATCAGTTCATAGAATAAATAAAACAATTAAATTATTAAAAAACATTTTAGCTAGTAATTCTATGATTTATATAGGAAGAGAATTAACAAAGAAATTTGAAGAATATTACATCGCATCAATTCAAGATATTAAAGATGATTTTATTAATAAAGGTGAGTTTACTATTGTTATTAAATTTAATAGTGATAATGATATAGTTATCGATGATGAAACAATGTTAAATAAATTAGATAATTTAGTTAAATTGGGAATGAAATATAAAAATGCATGTAAATTCCTAGCAGATGAATATAACTTATCAGTTAATACTATTTATAATAAATTTATAAAAAAGTTTAATAAATAAAATTTTAATGTATAAAAATATTGGAGTAGATAAATGAACCATCCAAAAAAAGACCTTGAGACAATAAATGAATTGGAAAAAAATGGAGTTATTTTTATTGATAAAAATAATGTATATATTTCAAAGGATGTACAAATCGGTAAAAATACAATAGTTTATCCAAATGTATGTATTTGAGAAAATGTTGAAATTGGTCAAGATTGTGTTATTCAAACTTCAACTATGATTAATAATAATGTGAGAATATTGAACAATACCTTTATTGGACCTTCGTGTTTAATAAGAGATAACTGTATTATTGGAATGAATTGTTCAATCGGTCCTCATTGTGAATTAACTAGAAGTTTTATTGGGGTTGGATGTAAATTAGGTCACAAGAATTATATTGGTGATGCAATTCTTTCTGATAATGTTAAATTTGGTGCAGGAGCAATTATTGCTAATTCTGATTTTAATCAAACCTATAAGACTTATATTGGCGAAAATACTATGATTGGTGTAAATGCTAGTTTAATAGCTCCTATTAACATTGGATCAAATAATTTGATTGCTGCTGGTAGTACAATTGTTAAAAATACTGATGATAACCAATTGGTAATAGCAAGAAGCCAACAAGTAAATAAAGAAAGAAAGTAATTAAATTTTTAAAAATGTTAAATAATTAATATTAACTGAACTTTTCATACAAAATAGTATAACAAATTTACTATATAAATAGTGTTAAATTAAATTGTTAATTTTCATAATACTAGCTCAATCTACATTTATGTAATATGATAACTTTATGAACATAATTTAAATTATGCAAATAATTCTTTGAAAATATATAAAAACTAAATGTCATTATTTACAATACATATAAATTAAAATATTGAGTAGAGAATTTGAAGATTGAAATAATACAAAAATGATATAACTAAAAATGTAGTTATAGCCTTAAATTTGAGGTCAAAATGATTAAAATTAAAAAAAAATATAAATATCCTTCAATAGAAGAAATTAAAAAAATGTGTGACGATGCACTAAACCAAGATGATAGAGAAGATATTATTAGAGAAATAAAATATCTAAAAGATAAATAATTCATACTTCATTGGATCTATATTCATTTCATCGATATTTTTACTTACTTAAAATTACTTTTTGTAGATACTTTCTTAATTTTAGTTACATAATATTAATTTACTACCATTTGTTAAATGAGTTGGTGGGAAAAGAATCGTTATTAAGAATGAATTATATAAATATTTACCCAAGGATTTTAACAACTATATTGAACCATTTATAGGTGGTGGATCAATGTTGTGTTATCTTCAACCTGAAAACGCTATAATCAATGACATTAATAATGAATTAATATCCACATATAAATGTCTAAAAAATTATCCATCTGAATTAATTAAACAATTAGATTTTTATAAACAAAAGCATAATAAAGAATATTTTTACAAAATTAGAAAAGAAACAAATACTAAACAAATAGATGTTGCTGCAAGATTTATTTATTTGAATAAAACTTGTTTTAATGGTTTATATAGAGTAAATGCATATGGACAATTTAATGTTCCATTTAATTTTAAGAATAAAGATTCCTTGAATTTATATAACAAGGAAAACATTTTAAATTGAAATAAATATTTAAAAAATAACAATATTAAAATATTCAACAAAAACTATCTAGAAATATTAGATTTAGCAAAAGAAGGAGATTTTGTTTATTGTGATCCACCATATGACTATGAAATTGGAGTTAAAGGTTTTGATAGTTATAACAAATCATCATTTGGACAAGAAAATCAAATTAAACTTGCTAATAAATTAAAAAAACTAGATTCAATAAACGTAAAATGGATGTTATCAAATCACAATACTAAGCTAATAAATGAATTGTATAAAAACTTTCATATTAGGTACATTGATACAAATAGAATGATAAATTCCAAAGCCAATTCCAGAATAAGAACTGGTAAAGAGGTGATTGTAACTAATTATGAAATCTAAATATACCTTTGAAGAATATATTGATACCTTAAAAGAAAAAGTTATTGATCCATCAACATTAATTGATTTTAATAAGATACAAAATAATATGATGAAAATCGAGTCAGATTTAAATGCTTTAAATTATTTAATTTGTAATAATAAAAGTGAGTTATTGAATAGAATAAAATATCTACATTTTAAAAATAAGCAGTGTTTTGATTCAATTTACATTTTATTAGCATTACGCAAGGAATATATTTCTAAGATATTAATAAATAATATCAATATGGAATTTAATGAAATTGTATCTTCTCCAACTAGTATATATAATTTATTAAATGTTTCTGGTCTATTAGATCATATCATTAATGGAAGAATTAAAAATTTTGTTGATTATGTTTTTGGTGTAGAAGTAGGAATGGATACAAATGCAAGAAAAAACAGAAATGGTGACAAAATCGAGAGCCTACTTTTTAATGAGTTATTAAATATGTTTAAAGATGATAACAATATTAAAATATATGAACAAAAAAAGATAAACATAATGGACGATGAAAAGAAATTTGATATAGTCATTAAGAATATTAATTTAAATAAAACATTTCTTATCGAATCATCATTTTATAATTCAGGTGGTTCTAAAATTAATGAGACGGCAAGAGGTTATCATGATTTATATAAAAGTATTTCTAATAATTTAAAAGATTATACATTTATATGATTAGCCGATGGAAAAGGCATTTCAACTATAAAGAAAAAAATGAATGAATTATATAATTATGGCTACATTTATAACATAGAATCATTTTTTAGAAATATTAAAAATATTATCTATGATAAATAAACAAATCAATTTATATAATATGTGTAAATTAATACACTCTATTTATTCTTATGTTAGTTTAATCAAGTCTTATTAATAAAACCTCAATTTTGTATTACATTTTTATTTTGGTAAAATTATAATAAGTATTTATTGCTATATGTATTTATTTTAAATATATGTAATGTACTTGTAATAAATGGAGGAATCCGCGTGGGATTTTTTTTATATGAGTTTAAAAAAAACTATTCACGACAGGACTATAAAAAGTCTTATTTTTTATGTATTGATAACGTTCAAAATAATATAGATCTTAACAGCATTGAAAATGCATTACAATCATTGAGCTCCTTTTATAAAACATTTAATTTCTATAAAACAGGAGATTATGTTTGTCATTTATCAACCTTTGGTTATTATATATTTTTGTGCACACAAAAGAACCACAATGATATATTAAAAGATTTTCAAGATTATGGAATTTCTGTTACAGTCTATAACTATAATGAAATGATAGATTATGTTTCTAGTATGGATGATTGATTAATAGAGCATGGTTCTAGAAGCTTATATAATAACTACTTTAAAGTTTATATTAATAATAGAGAATACTATGATGATAAATTATGACCAAAATTTGATGACACATATTATGCAGATGATGATGAATATAATGAAGAAATTTTCAAAGAAAGCCCATTGGATAAAGAGATTAATGGTAATTTCACTATCCTGGCAAATAATGAGAACAAAATTAAAAAAAAGACAAAGTCTACTGCAATTACTAATACTAAAGTAAATAGAACAAAGACAAGTAATAAAAAGCAAGTTGCTGACAATAATTCAAATAAGAATATTACTAAAAAATTAAGTTTAAATAAGGTTAAATCCTTTGTTGATTTTTTTAAAGATAGGGTAATTGGTCAAGATGATGTATTAAATGAAATAAATGATCATCTTATTCAATTGTCATATGGAATAACTGACCAAAACAGACCTGCTGGTATTTTTTTCTTTGCAGGTCCAACTGGGGTAGGTAAAACTGAAACATGTAAAGCATTAAATGAGTTCTTATACAATCATGACAACATAAATAGATTTGACATGAGTGAATACAAAAATGAGGTATCTATTAATAAGTTAATTGGGGCTGATCATGGTTTTGTAGGTTTTGAAGAAGGAGGAATTCTTGTTAATGTAATGAAGAAAAATCCTAATTCAATTATTCTTTTTGATGAAATTGAAAAAGCCCATAATTTAGTGTTTGATCTATTTTTACAACTACTTGATGAAGGATATATAACTTCTAATCAGGGAGAAAAAATTAGTTTTAAAAATAACATAATAATCTTTACTTCAAACATAGGTGCTAACAAAATAAAATCAGATTTTAGCTATGAAAAAGTTTGTAAAATTGTTAAAGAAGACATTGATAATTATTTCTCTAATGTTTTGAATAGACCTGAACTTTTAGGAAGAATAGGAAAGGAAAATATTTTAGTTTTTAATTTAATTTCTTCTAAGAATGATTTATATAAAATTCTTGATATTCAATTTTGTAAGCTACTTGATTTTTTTAATAAGAACAATACTTCTTTATCTTTTGATAAGGAAAAAGTTTATGATGAAATTTTATGTGATGTTGACACTACAAAAGGGGCAAGAGATGTTAGAAATGAATTTGATCAGTTTAAGAAAAGATTTACAAAGGCACTCTTTGAGAATAATTTAACAAATCAAATTATAAAGAAGAAACAAATTTCTTTTCGATATGAACAAAAGAAAGTACTAATTGATAGTGTTAATTAGGTTTTTAGACTCTATTGTTAATTATTTGCTAGGTTTCATATATTAATTTTTTGTAACAAATATATTAAAGAAGATTAATTTTGTTGTTATATTATAATATAAAAGTGCACCATTAGCTCAGTTGGTAGAGCAATTGACTCTTAATCAATGGGTCACAGGTTCGAGTCCTGTATGGTGCACCATTTTATTAAATTATGAGAAAGTTTGAAAAGTTTGATGAATTAATAAACATTATTAGAAAATTTAATGAGATTTTTATACTTGATTTAAGAGAAAAAAATAGTAATTTAAAAAAATGAAAAGATTACTTAGATCCTATTACTACTAGTTTATTTGGATTATCATATCTTGAATTTATTAAAGAAAACTCACTAACTATTCCAAATCCACCTGGAGCATTAGAAAAATATTATAATGTTTTTAAAACTATTGAAAATGACTTTAAGAATCTAGCATCTTTAGAAGTAGTTAATCAAATATATTGTTCAACACTTGATGTAATTAATGAATTTAATAGATTTTTGAAGATAAATAATTTTCGAGTGGTTAATGATAGAGAATTAGTTAACGGTTATTTTATTAGCTCATTTAAAATTTTTCCAACCATTTAGTTCTATGTTTTGTTTATAAAAAAAAGAAACCTCTTTCATTGAGGTTTCTTTTTCTTTCTATACCTTAAAACAATAACTAGTAAGATTTAATTTTTTCAATTAATGCGTCTTTTGCCATAAAACCCATTGCTTTTCCAACTTCTTTACCATCTCTAATGAAAATAATCGTTGGGATAGATTGAACATTATATTGAGTTGCAATATCTTGATTGTTATCTACATTAACTTCAACAAGCTTCATATCCTTTAGTTCCTCTGAAACCTCCTTGTAAACTGGAGATAACATTTTACAAGGTCCACATCAATCTGCATAAAATTTAACTACAACATAGTTATTATTAGTTATTAATTCATCAAACTCTTTTTTACTATTAATTGATTGCATAATGCCTCCTTTTAATCATTATACAATAAAGTATAAAATGTTATAATCAATGGTATTATGCAAAAAAAAATACAAGAGTCATCACAAGAAATTATTAATATTCAAAATATTGTAGAAAGAATTTTTCAAGATATATATGATGATGCTTTTCATGCTACTAATTGTCAAAAGTGCAAATCTAGTAACATTAAATTGGTTGATGAGGAAAATCGTATCTTTAAATGTAATGATTGCAAGATTTCTTTTTCACCTAAAACAAATTCATTATTTCAAAAGATAAAATACTCAAATGACAAATGATATAAAATGTTAACTTGTATGATAAGTGATTTCACTCTAGAAGAAACAATTAAATATGTTCAATCTAATGCTGAATCTATTCAACGTAAATGAGATAAGATATATAATGGTATCGATTGAAATAAATATAATGTGGAAGTAAGGGCAAAACCTACTAAAAATGTATATGCGAATTTTGAGGTTATTTTATCCTAATGACAAATGTTGAAAATGATTATTATGCCAAAGAAATACCAAGTGTTGTTAAGGAATTCAATACTGATCTAAAAAAAGGGTTGAATGATTCTCAGGTTTTAATTAACCGACAGAAATATGGAAGCAATGCTATAACTAGCAAAAAAAAGAAAACATGATGAAAAATTTTTCTTGAACAATATAAAGATGTTTTGATGATAGTTTTGTTAGTTTCATCAATCATTTCACTTATAGTATCCATTTTTCCCACTGATGGTAAATCATGAGGTCATGAATTATTAACTATAAATGGATGAGAGAATTTTATCTTAATTGTGGTAGTAACTATTTTAAATGCTACGTTTGGTACAATCCAAACAATAAAATCCCAGAAATCATTGGATAGTTTAAAGAAGCTCTCTTCGCCTAAATGTAAAGTATTGAGAAATAATTGTTCAATTGTAATTGATTCAAAGGATGTTGTAGTTGGTGATATTTTGATAATTGATGCTGGTGATTTAATTCCAGCTGATGCAAGATTATTTGAATGTGCATCATTAAAAATTAATGAATCATCTTTAACTGGTGAATCAGAAAATGTATTAAAGCATAGTAATGTTATTAAGAAAGATAAGGTTGGTCTAGGAGATAGATTAAATTGTGTTTATTCAGGTTGTTTAGCAACTTATGGAAGAGCTAAGGCCATTGTTACAGCAGTAGGGAAAGAAACTGAAATAGGAAAAATAAATACTATTTTAAATAACACTATTGAACAAAAAACTCCTTTACAAGTAAATTTAGATAAATTAGCAAAAATTTTAATGTGAGTTGTTTTGGGCATATGTACCTTATTATTTGTTTTTAATATCTCTAAAATTGCTTTTACTGATATGTCTCAAAGTGCAATTATTGGTAGTGTTTCATCAACCTTAAATTTTTCAATTGCCTTAGCAGTTGCAGTGATTCCTGAAGCACTTAGTTCAATTGTTACTATTGTTCTTTCAATATCTACTAAAAAAATGGCAAAACAAAATGCTATTGTAAAGGATTTAAAATCAGTTGAAGGTTTGGGTTCTGTATCAGTAATATGTTCTGATAAGACAGGTACATTAACTCAAAACAAAATGACTGTAAAGAATTTTTATATCAATAACAAGAGTTACAATGATGAACAATTAAATGTTAAGGACAACGATCATATTAATTTAATTAAATATAGTGTATTATGCTCTGATGCAAAAGTTAATAAAAACAATGTTGTTGGTGATCCATCTGAAGTTTGTTTGGTTGAGTTTTATGAAAAACAAAAAATGGATAGTAATAAATTAAATGAACAATATCAACGTTTATCAGAGATTGCCTTTGATAGTGATCGAATGATGATGTCAACCTTAGTGAAATTTAAAACTGAAAAATTAATGTTAACAAAAGGTGCTGTTGATAAATTATTGTATAAGTGTACAAAAATTTGTGAAAATGGAAAAGATCGAAAGATTACTAAAAAGGACATTGATAAAATTCTTAAGGCAAATAATGAATTTTCTTCACAAGGGAAAAGAGTTTTATGTTTTGCAAAAAAAGAGTTTAATAAATCATCGCTATCATTTAATGATGAATCTAATATGACTTTTGTAGGATTAATTGCAATGATTGATCCACCTAGAGAGGAAGTTATTCAAGCAATTAAAGAATGTGAGATAGCTAATATTCGAGTTGTTATGATAACAGGAGATCATGTATCTACAGCGATTGCAATTGCAAAACAAATAGGTATTTATAAAGAAAATGATTGATCATTAAGTGGAGTAGAGTTAAGCAATATTAGTGATGCTAAATTAGCAAAAGATATTGCAAGATATTCAGTTTATGCAAGAGTATCACCACAAGACAAGATTAAAATTGTTAAAGCATGACAATCTCAAAATAAAATTGTTTCAATGACTGGTGATGGAGTAAATGATGCTCCTGCTCTAAAACAATCTGATATTGGAGTAGCAATGGGAATTACCGGAACAGAGGTATCAAAAGATGCAGCTTCTATTATTTTAACTGATGATAATTTTGCTACTATTGTTTCTGCAGTTAAGTTTGGTAGAAGTATTTATAACAACATTAAGAGCTCAATCAGATTTTTATTAACTGGAAATTTGGCTACTGTGATTATTGCTATCGCTATCACAATTTTTTCTTTAGCCTTAAGAATTACAACTGTTCCATTTAGTGCTATCCAATTACTATTTTTAAACATTCTAACTGATTCTTGACCTGCTATATCACTTGGACTTGAGAAATATAAAAAAGATGTAATTTATGAGAAACCAAGATTAGCTAATGAATTTTTTCTAACAAAGAAATTTATGCTCACTATTTTATATGAATCACTGATTATGTCCTTAGTTGTATTGATATCCTTTTTTATAGTTTATTACTCACTAGATATTTCAATGTTGGTACAGGATAATTTAAGTTCAGTTCAAAATATAAGGTTTGAAACTGCTTCATCATGTGCTTTTATGACATTAGCTTTTGCAAGATTTATGCAAGGTTTTAATTGTAAATCTAACAAACCAATTTTATTTAATAAAAATTTAATTGATAATCCTTTTTTAGTGGGTTCATTAGGCTTAGGAATTATTTTGATATCAATGATATTCTATATACCTGATGTTAGAACAGTTTTTCTTGATATTCACAACGGTGCATCAGCATTAGAAGTTTATAAATCTGTTTATCTTGGTCAATTTGAATTTACCTTAATATGAATTTCTTTTTCAATAAGTATATTAGTTTTATTATTAGTTCAAGGATTTTATTATTCTAGATATTTTTATAATAACTTTAAGCAAAATAAACAAATTCTTTTAAAATAATTTATCATTTTTAACAATATTATTGTTATTAGAGTTATCTTTAAAAATTGCTTAACAATTAGTTGCCTTTATAATATAATCAATATGTAGTTATTGGAGTGATTTTAAGAAGGATTTAATATGGTGACTAATAAAAAAATGACTAAACAAGAAATATTAAAACAAATTAAATTAGAAGAAGAAAAAATAAAATCAGCTAAGCAAAGAAAAGAATCATACGTATATCAAGCATCGAATAAACCAACAGTAGTAAAGACCACATCAAAGGGTAAGAAATCAGTCTCTAAACCAAAGAGAGATGAAAGAATTGAATGAACATATGTTTCACCTAATAAAAATCCTGATGAAAGATATGATTATCAAACAATAGATAAATATAATTTTGGTAATTCTTCTTCAAGTTCAGTTCAAAGTAACACTTCATCTTCAATTAAAACATCAACTAACACTAATACAAAAAAAGAAGTAGGAAAAATTTTCTATGTTTGTAGTATTCTTGCAGGAATTGCATTAATTGCTGTAATTGTAGTTATAATGTGTGCAATAATCTTAGGTTGAGTTTAATTATACTTTAGTTAGATAGGTTTGGAAAGGATAAATAAATGAATGTTGAAAAATCAAGATCAATAAATGATATTCCTAAAAATCTTTCTGAACTTAAGCAAGAAAAAGAAGATTTAAAAGAGTATTACGAAATATTAAGTAAAAGACGAGAAGAGATTTTAGCTTTAAGGAAAATTAAAGATTTAAATAAGAGAAAAGCAGCCATTGAATTAAAAAAAGCAAATCAAGAATCTGTTTCTTTATTGTTTCAAGATGGTGTTTTTAAGCATAATGTTGGATATCCTGTAAATAAAACTCATGAAAACAATCCCTTACCTTCTAATCAATCTGCTCCTATTAGAAGAGATTTAGAGAGACGAGAATATAATAGACCTAATCCAGTTGTGGCTTCACCAGTTCAACCATTAGATGATTTTACAAAAAAACCACCAGAAGAATTAAGTTTTAAGATAGATGGTAATAGACAATTTAATAAAACTAATGCTCAAATGACGAGAAGTCTTCCAATGATGGTAGAACCTTCACTTGATTTAAAAGAAGGAAAAATTCCATCTAAACCTATCACTCCTGAAAGAAATATCACTCCTACTGAACCAATTAAACAACCAATTACTAAACCAATTAACACCCAACCAATTGCTAGAACTCAACCAACACCTATTGCCCCACCATTAACTCAACCATTGCCACCACCAGTTGCTCAACAACCATCTGCTACTGTACCTATTACTACTAAACAAGTGCAAAATGCAAATGAAACATTGGCAATTCAACCAGAAGCTGCCATTGTGTTAGAGCCTTTTGATAAATTAAAAACTGAAAGAGAAATTAATGAAGAATCTAACGCTTTAATGCCAAAAAATTCTAAGTTATTTACTATTAGTATAATTATCTTGACTGTTTTATTAGTATTAATGTTTGCAGTTATATTAATTTGAGGTTTTGCTTCTAATTGAGTGTTAGATCCAAGTGCTTTTATTGAAGATATTAAGTCTTTCTTTTGAATTAAATAATTAAACACATATCCAAATTTAGTATAGTTATTATATATATAATATATAATACTTATTGTTATGGAGGAAATATGGATATTGGTTTAGCTTTAGGATTATCATTAGGATTAGGAATTCCTTTATCACTAATTGCAGGATTAGCTATTGGTTATTTTATTGCAGTGAAACTATTTAAAAGACAACTAAAAAAGAATCCCCCAATTAGCAAGGATACCATCAGAATGATTTACCGACAAGTAGGAAGACAACCTTCTGAAAAACAAGTCAATGAAATTTATAACCGTGTCGTGAAATCATCTGAATAATGAAATTTATTAAATCGGCATATTTTGCATCAGATTTTATTAATGATGATACTAATGAGGTTTGTTTTATTGGTAGATCAAACGTAGGAAAATCTTCTTTAATTAATTCCTTGGCTAATAAGAAAATAGCAAAAGTATCATCTACTCCTGGACACACTCAATTAATTAATTTTTATGATTTTGGAAAATTTAGACTAGTAGATTTGCCTGGGTATGGTTATGCAAGTGTCAATAAACAAAAGAAAAATGAACTAGTTTATCTGGTTGAAACATATTTGAGAGAATCAAAGAATTTAAAGGCAATTTTTCAAGTATGTGATGCAAGTGTAATAATGGAAATTGATAGTGAGATGTCAAAGTATTTCAATAGTCTTAATTTGAAACATTATGTTGTTTTAAACAAAATTGATAAACAGAGTAATAATTATGTGAATCATCTAAGCAAAATATCAAAAACATTAGAAGTTGATATTCAAAATATAATAACTACAAGCACAAAGAAAAACATTAATATTAAGTTACTAAATAATCTTTTATATGAGGCAACAAGATAATGAAGGAACAAATGCAAAAAAAATACAATCATATTTTGGTTGAACAAGATAAATATGATTTTTGATTGAAAAAAAATTTATTTAAACCAAGTGGTTCTGGAAAACCATATTGTATAGTTTTACCTCCTCCAAATGTAACTGGAATTTTACATTTAGGTCATGCTTGAGATGCAGCTTTACAAGATACAATGATTAGATATAAAAAACTCTTAGGTTTTAAAACTCTATGAATTCCTGGGTTTGATCATGCTGGAATAGCTACTCAAATAAAATATGAGGAATATTTAAGGAATAATAATCTTAAATCAAGACTAGAAATGGGTAGAGATGAATTTATTAAAAATTTGTCAATTTGAAAAGATGAACATGCAAATTTTATTAGAAAGCAATGAGCTAGATTAGGATTATCTTTGGATTATAGTAGTTTAAAATTTACAATGGATAAGGATATTAATCAATCTGTTAATCGTGTGTTTACTGAGTTGTATAATAATAAGTTAATTTATAAGGGATTAAAATTAGTTAATTGAGATGTAAAATTAAAAACTGCTATTAGTGACATTGAAGTAATTTATACACCAACAAAAACTGAACTTTATTATTTTAAATACTTCTTAACAGATGATAAGACAAAATTTATTGAAATTGCTACCACTAGACCTGAGACAATGTTTGGTGATGTTTGTATTTTTGTTAATCCAACTGATAAACGTTATGCAAATTTAATTAATAAAACTGTTCTAAATCCAGTTAATCAATGTGAATTAAAAATATTAGCCGATAAATACATTGAAAAAGAATTTGGTTCAGGAGCTATGAAATGTACTCCGGCACACGATTTTAATGATTATGAATTAGCCATCAAGCACAACTTAAAGAAGATTAACATAATGAATAGTGATGGTACTATGAATGAATTATGTGGCGAATTTCAAGGAATGGATAGGTTAGTTTGTAGAAAGGCCTTGGTTAAAAAATTAGAGTCAGAAGGTTATATATCAAAAATTAATTCTAATTATGAGACCCAAATCGGTAAAAGTGATAGAACAGGTGAAATTATTGAACCATACCTATCAATGCAATGATTTATTAAGATGAAACCATTAGCAAAAAAAGTCATTCTTAACCAGAAAAAAAGAAATAAAGAATTTTCCACTACTTTTTTACCTAAGCGTTTTGACAAAACATTATTAACTTGGTTAGAAAATATAGAGGATTGATGTATAAGTAGGCAATTATGATGAGGTCATCGAATTCCAGTTTGATACCATAAACAAACAGGAAAAGTTTTTGTTGGAGATAAAAAAATGCTTCCTTCAAAACCTACAATGTGAAAGCAAGAAGAAGATGTATTAGATACATGATTTTCTTCAGGTTTATGACCAATGGTTTGTTTAGGATGAAATAATGATTCACAAAAATTTAATGAATTTTTCCCAACTAGTATTTTAGTTACTGGTTATGATATTATTTTCTTTTGAGTATCAAGAATGATGATGCTATCAACTTATTTCACGGGAAAAACTCCCTTTGAAAAAGTATATATTCATGGGTTAATAAGAGATGAAAAAGGTAGAAAAATGTCAAAGTCACTTGGTAATGGAATTGAACCTATTAATGTGATTGATGAATATGGAGCAGATACATTAAGATTATTTTTAACTTCCTCTTCTACCATTGGAGAAGATCTAAATTTTTCATATGAAAAAATTAAAAATTCTTGAAACTTTTTAAATAAACTATGAAATTCAGCTAGATTTATCTCGATGTATGACTTAAACCAGGCCAAAAATAAGAAAATAAATACAAAACAACTACCACTAATTTGTATCTGAATTTTAAATAAAATGAATAAGTTAATTTTAAAAGTTAACAAACATATGGAAGATTACAATTTTGTAATGTCTACTAAATATTTATATGATTTTGTTTGAAATGATTTTTGCAACACCTTTATAGAATTATCAAAGATTTTGATTAATAACAAGGAATACAAAAATATTATTACCTCAGTTACATTACTAGTCTTGAAGAATATTTTAATAATGCTACATCCTCAATGTCCTTTTATTACTGAAGAAATTTATCAAATGCTATTTAGAAATAAGGATTCAATTATCAAAGAGAAATGACCAACTAAACTTGAAAAATTACCTAAAGAGAATAGCGTT
Organism: uncultured Mycoplasmataceae bacterium; assembly: GCA_949299825.1. Classification (GTDB taxonomy): domain Bacteria; phylum Bacillota_I; class Bacilli_A; order Mycoplasmatales; family Mycoplasmoidaceae; genus Mycoplasma_L. The sequence continues at coordinate 3,329 of CASGBP010000004.1, read as the reverse complement.
GAAACACTAATATCAATCATTAATGCAATTAGAAGGATAAGACTTCAAAACGGAATTAATAATAATGTGTATTTAGAAATTAATATTTTAACTAAAAATGGTATTAAGCAATTTGAAAAACAAAAGGATTTTCTAAATGAGTTCTTAATTATTGTTAATGCAAAAATAGTAAGCATTTCAAATGTTTCTATTATTGGTAACAAGATTACTGAAGTGATCAAGAATTTTACTATTGAAATTTCTTATACTAAGAATCCTACAAAAGAAATTGAAAAAATTAAGAAAATAATAGATCATTTAAAATTAGAAATCAATAGATCAAATGAGATTCTTCAAAATAATAATTTTATTACTAAGGCGCCAAAAGCTAAGGTAGATGAGGAAAAATCAAAACTTAAACTTTATGAGGAACAGTTAAAGAATGCTTTAGAGTCATTAGATAATTTAGAGGCAATTGGTAAATAATGAAAATTATTAAACTTATCCCACAGGGATTTTGTTTTGGAGTATCCTATGCCTATAAGCAAACATTAAAAATTATTGAAGAAAATCCTTATAAAAAAATTTATATGCTTGGTTGATTGGTACACAATAAAAATGTAGTTGATGAGTTGGAGAAAAAAGGTTTAATTGTTCTAGATGATAAATTAAAAAGTCGATATGATTTAGTTAATGATATCCAAGAAGAAGATGCTATTTTAATCCTTTCTGCTCATGGTACAGCTCAAAGTGTATTAGAATTAGCAAAAGCCAAGAAGTTACAAATTTTTGACTTAACTTGTAAATATGTATATAAAACTCATAATTTAATAAAAGAAAAATTAAAAAATGGATATGAAGTTATTTTTATAGGCAAGAGCAATCATCCTGAAACAAATGCCATTTTAAATATTGATAAAAACATTAACTTAGTAACAAATATTGATGACATTGAAAAGTTAAATATAAAAACTAATAAATTATTTTGTACTAATCAAACCACATTAGGAAAATTGTTTTTTCAAAATATTATTGATGAGTTAATGTCAAAATATCCTTATTTAGAATATGAAAACGATATTTGCACAGCTACTAACATGAGACAAGAAGCAGTATTAAAAATGGATACTGATGTAGATATTTGTTTAATAATTGGGGATAAAAGATCCAGCAACTGTAATGAATTATTTAAAATAGCTAAGCAAAAAGTGAATGATAGTTATATAGTAGAAAACCTTGATGATTTAACTGAATCAATGTTTGAAAATAAGCAAAAATGTGCTATTACAGCTGCCGCTTCAACTCCAAATTATGTGGTGGAATCTATTATAAATTGAATAAATTTAAGAAAATAAAATTGGTATATTTAACAAAAAATTGGGGTATTTGAGGAAATTTATTTATTAAATTTTTAAAAATTTAATATAATAAATTTCGTTTAAGGTAAAAAATGGAAGTATTTATAAAAAATAAGAACGTTAAATTAACAAAGAAAGAAATGTCAGAAACTAAAATTGGTAATTTCTATTCATCAGACCGTTACTATACATTGTTGAATGAATACATTGATAGTAACTTAAAAAGAAAATCAAGAATTCTATATATTATTATCAAATACCTATTTAAATCTAGTAATTATAAGCATGAAACTGAAATTGCTAATGGAAAAACTCTTTGAATTACTTTAGTTGATATTTTCTGTGTATTATCATTTATTACTTTTGTAATTTTACTTATAGTTACACTTGGTTTTAGTTTAGTAAAAAGTCTTACAAGTATAAAAGGGATTGCAAATGAATTACAAAATCTTTTTAGTTTTGCTCAAGGTGGTCAAGCTTCTATAATGATCATTATTGCAATTATTTTGGGAATTATTGGAATTGCATGATTAATAATGTATTTTAAAATACGAAAAAAGAATGCGAAATTATCATTAGTTGATTATGTAACTAAAAAAATTGATACTTGTTTAAAATTACGTTTTTTAATTAAATCATCAGATAAAATAGTTTCAACTGCAAAGACTACTATTAATAAAAAAGGTAAAAATGAATATAAAGTTTATTGTTTAGACAACTTTGAACAACAAGGGGCAGCATCAGCTAGATGATTAAACATTCAAGTTATTAATTTATTGTCTTCTATTTTTACTGATTTTAATTTAGTGTTTAGATTTATTAACATTAGTGATGACGAATATAAGGAATTGCAAAAAATAGTTGATTACGATTTTAAGAATATTGATTTAGTTACTAAATAATTTAGATATGAATAATTAACATGTTGGCAATTGAGATCCAACATGTTTTTAATTATATGTCTTGTATAATTAAATTGCTATGAAACTATATAATACTTATAGTCAAAAAATAGAAAATATGGATGAAAAGGTGGTTAACATTTATAATTGTGGACCAACTGTTTATAATCATATTCACATTGGAAATGCCAGACCTTTAATTGTTTTTGATGTATTGCATCGTTATCTAGTTTCCAAAGGCATAAAGGTTAATTTTTTACACAATTTAACTGATATTGATGACAAGATAATTAATGAAGCAATTAAACAAAACAAACCTGAATTAGAAATATCAAGTTTTTTTGCTAATAAATATGATGAAATAAGAAGAAAATTAAATATTAGAAATGACTTAATCATTGAAAAGGTTTCAGATAATATGGATGGAATCATTCAATATATTAATGATATGGTTAGCAAGGAAGTTGCATATGTTGTAGATCAAAGTGTTTATTTTGATACTTCAAAAGCTAAGGATTATGGAAAATTATCTAATAAAAAAATAGATGAATTAATAAATGGAGAAAGAGTAGAAAAAAACCATGATAAAAAAAATGAATCTGATTTTGTATTATGAAAAAAAACTAATATTGGAATTCAATGAGATAGCCCATGAGGATTAGGACGACCAGGATGACATAGTGAATGTTCATACTTGATTAAAAAGCATTTTAAAAATAATTTAACTATTCATGGGGGCGGAGTAGATTTAAAATTTCCTCATCATGAAAATGAAAATGCTCAACATTCTTGTTTATATGGATGTGGTTTATCAAAAATTTGAATGCATGTTGGACATATTAATGTTGATAAACAAAAGATGTCAAAATCATTGAATAATTTTATTTTAGTTAAGGATATTTTAGAACATTATTCTTACCAGGCTATTAGATGATTTATGTACAAATCTAATTACCAAAATCCACTTGAGTACAATCAAGAAAATATTGATTTAGCTAATAATGAAATTGCAAAAATTAAACTATCAATTAATTCAACTAAAACTGTTTTAATTATGAATGATAAATTAAATATAAAAACTATTTATAAT
>CASGBP010000003.1 GCA_949299825.1 uncultured Mycoplasmataceae bacterium | reverse complement strand
TCACGTCCAATAATTGGATCAATCTTTCCATTTATTACTTCTTCATTTAGATTTCTTCCAAATTGTTCTAATGGTGATGGAGCACCTGGACCACTATTTTGCTTAAATTCCATAAATATTACCTCCTATATGAAAACTGTTTGTACCAGTTAAATACATTATATAACAAAATTAGCAGTCTGCTTATTTATTTGCTAATTAATCAAAATGTTGGCGTTTTTTATTTTTTTAAATATATATGAAAATATACTATTTAAGGGTTTATCAACATTGCAAGTTAAATTTACACATAATATAATTAAATGGTATAGCAATTAAAGGAGAATACATGGAACATCAAGTTCAACCAACAAGAAAATTTAAACTTTATGCTGTATTAAAATTGGTAGTGTTAGGTAAACATGATCCAATTGATTTAAAAATAAGACATCGAGCTAAATGAGCTCCACTATCGCCAAATGAATTTAATGTATATGCATATCCAGAATTAAGATATGGATATCATGATGATAATGCATTAAATCATCAATATGAAGATAGTCAACAATTAGATTTAAGTGACTTTGGAAATGGAATTATTGATACTAAAACTAAAGTAAATTTATCTAGTGATTCAAGTATTATTGACACAAGTGTTGAAGTTGAAAATGAAATTGAACATAATGAGGAATATATTGAAAATCTACATCGTGAAATTGATAAACGTGCTAGATTAGAATTTAGTAAAGAAATGGGTGAAGCAGTTAATAATAGTGATCTAAAATCAATTTTAGGTAACATAGAAAATACTAATGGTGTTAATAATGGTCTAGATAAAAACTCAATTGATTTGGATAAATTAGAAATAAAAGAATCAATTAAGCCAGTACCAATAATGCAAGCAGTTTCTCCAACACCATTGTCATCATTACCAAAATCTACTAGCAACAATTTACCTATCATTGATAGACAATCAACTAGTAAAATTGAATCTAAACCTCATGCTGAATCAACCAAAAAAAGTGATAATGAGGTTAAATTTAGAATAAACATTGATAAAAATGAAAAGAATAAGTATTATACTGATGTTCTAGATGCAGTAGATAAGATATTTGATGAACAAGGAGAAAAATCTTATCGTACAATGACTGAAATTATTGATGAAGTGCTAAATAGTAACTCTAATAATAAAAAAAATAAAAATTAATTTATAATTTTTTATTATTAAGGAAGTGTACTCAAGTGGTTAAGAGGGCACCCTGCTAAGGTGTTAGAACGGGTTTCCGTTGCGAGAGTTCGAATCTCTCCGCTTCCGCCATTAAATAAAAACATCCTGATGGGATGTTTTTTTTATACCTAAAGGTTAAAAAAAATTTGATTTTATACAAAAAAGACAACAATAATTATTTTTTTAAAAAATACCTCATCTAATGAACCTAATTATTTTTGGAGGCATTAGATTTGCAAATTTTTTATCAAAATAATATAAATGAATGTGGCATAAGTGTTCTTCAATCATTAATAAATCACTTTCATCATAAAAAGATATCAAGTGTCGAATTATTGACAAAAGCTAACATAACTGAAAAAGGTTTAAGTGTTTATGATCTTGAAACCATCGGTTTAGATTATGGAATACTAATGGATAGTTATGAATTAAGTTTTGAAGAATTTTTAGACTACAAAAATAATAATTTCTTTGTCTTAATTATTAATAATGATAATAATCTTCATTATGTCATTGCAAAAAAACAAAAGAAGTATATTGATATTTTTTGTTCAGACAAGGGATATTATCAACTAAAATACGAACAATTAAGAGAAATTTGAACAGGAATTTTAATTGAGTGTAAAAAGACTAATATTAAAATTAAAAAGTTTGAAAAATATAACTTATTTAATAATTTAGATTGACAATACTTATTAACCAATAACATAATCAACTTAATCATAATTGGTTTGTCAGTCTTTTCTGCTACTTTTATCCAGCAAATATTAAACCGTGTAATTAATAATCAGAATTTATCTAATTTATTTTCAATTGTATTAATATTTCTAATTGTTTTCATAACCAAAGTAATAGGAAATTATTTTATAGGTTTATGAAATTCTCATCATACATTTCTAATCTATCGAAGCCTCCATAAACATACTCTTTTAAAACTAGAAAACAAGCAAACTAGTTTCTTTAATAAAATTGATGCTAATTTATTAAGAAACATTGATCAACACCTAATAAATATATCAAGTTTCTATGGATCTACTTTTAATAAATTTATTTCTGAATCTTTATTATCCTTAATATCCATAATAATAATTTTCATTATGAATCAATATATTGGTTTAATCTGTATTTGTTTATTAATAGTAAATTTAATATTTGAACTTATTGATTTATATTTTCAAAAAAATAATTATAGAAACTTTCAATCTAAGAATAATGAATATCATAATAATTACAATAAATTTATTCATAATTTAGCAAATGATAATTATTTAGCTAATAAACAAATGTTATTAACGAAGTTAAAACAAAGCCATGATAACATCAAGAAAATTTATTATAAAAACGAGTTTTGAAATTATTCTATTACTAATATCAGTCATATCTTTTTTCAAATTATTTATATGATGGTTATTTTTATGGCATGTTTTTTTATTGTAGAAAAACAAACATTAAGTTTTGCTCAATTAAGTTTTCAAATAGCATTAATTCAAATGATTATTCAATCATCAAAAAGTGTTTTTAACATACTAAAGCAATATGAATCATTTAAATACTCTTTAGATATTTTTAACCGGATTAATAAGTTGGATGATTATAAAAACAATATAGGTATTAATTACCTTAATCAAATAAATAAAATCACTTTTAATAATTATACTTTTTATAACAATACTCTAATAACAGGTAAATCTGGATGTGGTAAAACAACTCTATTAAAAAAGTTATGTAATTTAATTGATTGTAAAGACTACATATCTTTTAATGAGATAATTAAGAATCAAATAAATGATAATGTATTTAAACAACAATTTATTTATGTTAATAATCATAGTGAGGTAGAATATGAACTAATTAGTGATTTAATCAATGATAGTAAATATCAATCATTGGTTATTAGTTTTCTCAATAAATTAGACATAAGAGATATCTATAAATTATCCTCAGGTCAAAAACAAATTCTTTTATTTTTATCCTTAATTAAAATGAAAAATAAGGTTATTTTAGCTGATGAAATATTATCAAATGTTGATCATGAAATAAAAAAAGATCTTTTAACATTTATAAAACCAATTATTGTAGATAATAATTTTCTACTATATGTAAGTCATGATACAAATGTGTGTGGTTTCTTCAATGAGGTAATTCAATATGAGTAAGAAAATTATTTCATTATTTGCTATTTTTATAAGTCTTATTGTAGTTTGTTTAATCTTATTATTTACTATTAAAATTAAAAATACAGTTTTCTGTACCTTGTGAAAAATTAATGAAACTAATTATATTCAAATAAATGTTAATGATGTAACTCAAATAGATGATTCAAAAATTAAATTTGAATATAACAAAAATTGTTATGAACTAACATATGATGAAAAATATTATAACGACAAGTATTGTTATCTATCATTATCTGATTATTTAGAAACTGATGAATCTGTTGTTACAGTAAAGGTATTTTTAAGTAGTAATACTTTACTTCATTTTTAAAAATAATTGATATTTTTCATCAATAACTTTCTTAAGTTCATCAAAGGCATCTTCTGATTTAATTGTTTTAACAATTTTTCCATCAACAAATAAAATTGCTTTATCTAAATTTCCAGCTATTCCAATATCAGCCATTTTACCTTCTCCAATTCCATTAACAGTACATCCTAAAATAGATATTTTTAAAGGAAAAAAAAGGTTTTCACAATATTTTTCAACTTTATCAACCAAACTAAACATATCATAATTTAATCTTCCACAAGTTGGACAAGCAATAACATTAACCCGGTTATTTTCTATTTTTAATATATTCAATAATTGATGGGCTATTTTAACTTCATATAAAGGATCATCGCTAATTGATATTCTAATAGTATTACCAATCTTGTTTAACAACAAGGGAGCAATACCAATTGATGATTTTAAGCAAGAATTGATTAAGGTTCCAGCTTCAGTAACCCCAAGATGAATAGGATATTTAAATTGTTTACTAGCCTTTTGATTAACCTCCACATTCAGCAAAGGATCACTACATTTAAGTGAAATAACAATTTTATCAAAATTATATTTTTTAAAAACTTCTAAATAGTCTTTTAAGCTATTAATCATTGCATCGACTAAATTATATTTTTCTAAATAAGTTTCTTGAATGGATCCTTCATTGACACCAATTCTAATTCACACATCATGTTCTTTTGCCTTGTTAATAATTTGAATTATTTCCTCTTCTTTGTAGATATTACCTGGATTTAATCTTATTTTAGCTACACCTGATTCAATTGCTTTTATAGCATACAAATAATTAAAGTGAATATCAGCAATAATAGGAATAGGAGATAGTTTAACAATTGATTTTAATGCAGCCATATCTTCATCGTCAAAAATTGCCACTCTAACTAAATCACAACCAAGATTATACATATCTTTGATTTGTTTAATAGTCTCTTGTATGTTCTTAGTTTTAGTATTAGTCATTGATTGAACTAAAACTCTTTGGTTGAAATCAAGTTTATATTTATTCATAGTAATACAATATTATATTGTATTAATATTTACTTGATTATAATATTAAGCATGATATATGTGATTCAATACGAAGACTTATTTTTAGCCAATCAAACTATACAGAACAAAATTAACGATTTATCAAATTATAAAAAACTATATTATGAAGAGGGAATGGATTTAGAATCAATCTTATTTCAAGTGGACTTATTTAATTCTAATTCAGGATTTATCATATACAATTGTTTATTTCTTTCAAATAGTAAGGAATTTAATAAGCAAAAGGAAATGCTAACTAATCTAACTAAACTAAATGATAATATAGATGTTTATTTTTTAAGTGACAAAAAAATGTTATCTAATAAATACATTACTGAACTAACTCAACACTTTAAATTAATAGAAATTAAATCTATAAGTAATAAAAACAAAAAAAATTATATAGACAATTTATTGAAAACAAATAACCTAACCTTATCTAAAAAAATTTATGAACATTTATTATCATCTGTTAATAATGATTGTTCAATTATTAATAATGAAATAAATAAAATTAAAAAATTTCTAAATACTAATGAATATGATGAGGAATTATTAATCAATTTAATTAGCAACTTTAATGATGAAAACATATTTGAATTAATTGAAAACATTCTATTAAAAAAACATGATAAGGTATGAAAAATATACGTTGATTTAATTAACAAGAAAAATGATGAAATTAATATCATAGGAGCATTTGCTAATCAATTATTTAATCTACTTTTTATTATTAAATTAAGTAATGAAAAAAAATCGGTAAGTGATATTTGTCAGATTTTAAAAATTGCTAATTTTGTTGTTATTAATTGCCAAAGAAAATTTCTAAAATTTAATGATAAAAAAATTAATCAAATGCTATTAGATCTTTATACATTAGAATACAACATTAAAACGATGAAGATTAATAAAACTTTAGGTTTAAAAAATTTAATTATCAACTGAATGGAAGATTAAATTTTAGATTTATCAACAATGGTTTTTCAATTTCCATTATAGTCACGATAGAATCCATTTCCTTTCCCATCATGATAAACTTCAAATCCTTGACTATTTACAACCACCTTATTGGCTGGAATATTATAGTCAATATAAATATCAGGTGCTAATGAAAGCTTTAATGTTTTTTTATATTGTTCTTCTTGTTCACGATTATAATTTACAATATCTTGAACTTGTTTAATGGCAACAGCTTGATGACTTAAAAAATCTTGAATATAACTTTCATCCATTGCTTGAGGTATTTCTATTTCATTTTTAATTTCTTTTTCATACTCTTGTAACTTTTCTAAATATTCTTTTTGTTCTCTTTCACTAAGTTTTTCAGCAAAGGTAGTTCGATAATATTTTTTTCATTCATCAGATAAATATTTATAGATGTATTTATTAGGTAAACGTTCAGCTGTATTTAAACCTAAGTCATTAATAAAGAACTTTAAAATTGACTCAATGTAAAAAGTTTTATTTTTATCAAGCATAGGATAATGTTTAGTATTTGGTAATTGAACAACCTTAATATTTTTTCTTTTTTTATATGCTAGGATTGATTCAATTGGGGATAAAAATTCATCATTTTCACCAACAACTAATAAGGTTGGTATAGTAATATTGTTTTCATACATCTTAATTGCTTCTAGGGTTTTAGGCAAAACTAAATTAATAGTAAAATCACAATAATCATTGTAATTATAATAAATTTTTCTCATCGGATTAACTACATAAGGACTATTAGTACCTTGTAACAAATATCTAGAATCTTCAAAGAACATTTTCTTCATTAAATCAAAACATTCATCTAGATTTTTAGGAATATTCACAATAGTTTGAATAGTATTTGCAGAAGCCACTGAGGTAAAAGGGTTAACTAAAACTAGTTTTTGAACCCTCTTAGTTAATAATGAAGCTACTGCTAATGCTATTGTTGCACCTATTCCCTCACCAATTAAAAAAATTTCTTGATTACCAAAAGACAAAATTAAATCCTTAACCTGTTTAATTAAGGAAATAAAACTTACCTTTTCTAATGGAACTTCTTCCCCAAAATCTCTCACTCTCGCATATGGTACATATAAAGCATAATAGTTAAATATTTGTAACTTGTCACAAAACTCATCATGATATTCGGGATCAGCCAAATAATCATGAATAAAAACAATGCTTCTATTTGAAGATTCGCCTACAACAGCTCGATATAAGTAACTACCATATTCATTTTCTTGTTTCTCTGCAAACACACAAGCTCCTTTATTGTCTAAGCAACAATAATATTCTAGCAACTATTAATAAAGTATTAGTAATTGCTGACATTATATTAAAACCAACTAGAAAACACATTTTATTCATTTCTTTTGCATCAATTTCATCATTTAAACCAACAAATTGACTCACTTTAGTTAAATTATAAAAGGAATAAACATTTAACAACATAATTATAATTGCTCCAATCATTGTATATAAAATATAAAGAGCCTCATAATTAAAGACAAAAACTGATACCAATGATAAAACTAAAGAAAAGATAAAATAAATTGGCATCATTATCATTATTATTTTAAACAAGCTTATTCCTGCTTTATTAGACATCAATGATCCAATTAGAGCACAAATTAAAAAACAACCAGCTGTTATACCAAACAACATTAACAAACTAGCTCCACTAAATAAAAAGAAAATTGACGAGAAAAATACCCCAAAAGAGAATATGTATATGACATACAAAAACAACATTAATATGGAGTTTATTTTTTTTGCAAAAGTAAGAAAAATTGAAATTAACATTTGCACAAATAACAAGCAAAAAGCAATTATGTAAATAGTGTCAAAGGTTTCATATTTAATTCACTTTTGATCTAATGCAAAATAGAATAAATAACCAATTCCACAAATTAATCCAAATCCTACTCCAGCAATTAAAAGTGCCTTAACAAAAAAACTAATTTGTTTTTTGTTTAATGACTCTTTAAATTTGATTCTATTTTCACTAACTTGTAACAATGACATAATAATCTCTATTATGGTTATATTATATAACTTTGGTAATAATCCTAAATCTTGAATTATGGTTTAATTTAAAAAATGTTTGTAAATTTAACAAACTATTTTGATCAAACAATTTCAGAATGTAATGAAATTTACAATTAATTTTCCTTTAAATTATACCTATATAATAAAATTATATAGGTATCATTATGAAAAATGTAAAACAGGACCTAAGTTATTTTGATGTTCTAAATATAAAGCAAGATGCAACTATTGAGGAAATCAAAAAAGCATATAAAACTTTGGCTAAGCAATATCATCCTGATAAATACAAATCAGAAGAAGAAAAGAAAAAGGCTGAGAAACAATTTAATGTCATCAAAAAAGCTTATGACGAATTACTAAAAATTTATGATGAAAACAAAAATCAGGAAATAAATAATAATTTTAATTATGAGAATATTTATGAAAATTCTGATTTTATTAGTTTTTTTTCTAAAACCACAGCTAGTATGAATCAAGCATTTGAAAACGCTCAAAAGGAAGACAAAAGTAAGGAAAGACAGGCTGTTAATTTTATTAAAACACAAATTAATAATCTAAATATAAGCATGGTTTATGTCTATGAATGTATTCGTAAAGAAAAAATGTTTATTCACTGAGATGTTAAACCTGAAGAACTTAATGATATTATGCTAAAAGAAGTATTATATAGACGCCATATAATGGAATCAAAATCATACAAATGCTTTTTAAAAAATCGTAAATTATTTTTCAATCCTGACATCTACTTAAAAATAAAAATCAAGCCAGAAGTTGCAAACAATAAATTTAACAAAAAAATTAATTATGTCTTACCTGGTATTTGTAGTGAATGTAATGGTGAAGGATGTAAAAAATGTGTAAATGGTATTTCATATACTACTGTTGAAAAAACCTTAAAATTTAGTCATATTGAGGATAAAGATACATATGAAGTGCTAGAAGGTGGGTTTAAAAACGAAATAGTTTCTGGGAATTTAATAATTACTTTTAAATATGAACCAGGACTAGATACTGATTTTGAAATAAAGCAAGTTAATGGTAAAAATACTATTAGTGAAAAAATTGAAAATGTTGTTAATGAAGCTAGATTAACTATAACTGATCTATTAATAGTGTTGAAGCATCACAAACTTCATGTTATTTATGGTTCAATTATTTTTACTCTTTTGTTAATCATTATTATTTTATTGGCGGTATTAATTTAAATATGACTAAGGAAAAAGTTTCTTTTAATGAAGATGTTAAAACTGAAATTTGCAATTTAACCTTTGATAAGCAAAGTTCTTATTATGTTTTATTATCGTTATTTATAAATTTATTACAAATTAAAATTAAGGAAAATAAGCAATCTTATGTTCTTGTCACTCAATATCCACAATTAATTAGACTGATAAAAAAATTATTATCTAATTTAGGTAGTCAATATAAAACAAAATTATTAATATCCACAACTAAAATAATAAATAATAAAAAAAATTTTATGTTAGAAATCGATAACAAAAATAACATTTTTGATAAACTTTTTAACATTTATGAATTTGATCCAAAAGTTCTAGATAACAATACAAAAAAAAGAAGTTTTATTCTAGGAGCTTATCTTTCACATGGTAGTATTAGCTTTTCAATAACAAAATCTTCCTATCACTTTGAAATAAATTCTCATAAAAAATGATATTTAGAAATAATTCAACAATTATTAAATGAATACCAAATCATAAGTAAATTAATTCCTTACAAAGAACTATACAAGCTTTATTTTAAGAAAGCTGAATACATTTCAGATATTTTAAAACTTTTTAATGTTATTGATAATCTTTATAAATTTGAGGATTTTAGAATTAGAAAAGATTTTAGTAATTCGCTTCAAAGATTAAATAATTTAGAAGTATCAAACATTAATAAAACAATCATTGCAAGCTTAAAACAAAAAGAACAAATAATTAAACTTAAGGAAAAAAAATTGTTTAACCTACTCTCAGATAAAGAAAAATTATTTTGTGAAATCAGACTAAATAATCCTGAAGCAAGCCTAAATGAAATATCCTTAATTTTCAAAAATGAACATAATATTAATATTGCAAGAACATCATTAAATCATTTTGTAAGAAAAATTGATAATCTGTATAAAACAAAAATAGAGAATTAAAGTCTTAATTTGACTTTTATTTATCAAAAATAAGTTTAATAAAATGTTAAAATTAATTGTTATAATTTATCCTTATAATTAACTTATGAAATATTCAATTCTTACTAATGAAAAAAATAAAATAAACCAAACATATAAGCAAGAACTAATAAAGAAATTAGTTAATCATCAATATGTACAAAAGAATTTTGAATATTTATTTATTATTGGTGGAGATGGCAGTTTTTTATCATATATCAATGACTACATCGACAAGAAAATCAAAGTTATTTTCATTAATTCTGGAAAATTAGGATTTTATAGTTATATTGATAAACCAAGTAAAATACTTGAAAATGAAATATTTGATGAAAAAAACTTTATAAATTTAGATGTACTAAATGTTAAATATAAAAATAAGAAATATAAATGTATTAATGATTTTTCATATCATTCAAACTATACTGCTACCATAAAAACCTATTTTAATGGACATAATTTACAAACCTTTAATGGTAATGGCATATTAATTGCAACTCCATTAGGATCAACGGCAAGAAATAAGTCTTTAAGAGGTCCGATATTACTTCCTAATACTAATGTTTTAAGCATGATTGAAGTTGAACCAATTAACAATAAATATTATTCTTCATTAAATTCGCCAATTGTTTTCAATAATGATACAAAGATTAAAATTGAATGTTTGAATTACAATAAATGATGATTATTACTTGATGGTAGACAATATGAATTTAAAGATGCTAAATCAGAAATATATGTTGAGCATTCAAAATCAAAATGCTTAGTTTTAATAAAAATTAATAATTTTGATTGAATTAGAAAATTGAATTATGCATTTATAAAAGGATAGAGGGAGAAATATGACTAATCAGAAAGTGTTACAAAAAAAGAAAACAAACAAAATTGAACAAAATTCAGATTCTGAATCTAAGGTTGTTAATGAAAATGAATTAATTAATAAACAAGAAGTAGAAAAAGAACTAGAAACCTTAGTAGATACTATGATTGATAATAGTGATGATGCTAAATCAAGTAATGAAGACAATGATTCTAAAGAAATTAAAAATGTAAAAAGTGTTTTTATTAATGTTGACTCAAAAACAAAACTTAAGATTGTGCTTTTTACCATTTTAACTCTTGGGGTATTTTATATTTTATTAAATAATGAAATCAATAAACGAAATGATCACAAAAATAAATTAGATGAAAAAGAAGAAAGTAATAACATTGTCCAATTAAAAGAGGAAACTGAAAGTTTAGATGTTAAATCTACTCTAGAACTAAAAGTTGAATCTAAATCAAAAAAGACTAAAAAGAGCTCTACTACAAAAGTAGATGTTAACAGCAAAGATAAAAAGATAGATACAAAAGAAGATTTTTCAACTCCAATAAATATTAAAGAAGAAAAAATTAAAAT
>CASGBP010000002.1 GCA_949299825.1 uncultured Mycoplasmataceae bacterium | reverse complement strand
TTAATAGGTTGCTAATGACTAAATTAGCTTTAATTTCTATTTGTAAGTTGCTCAATAAATATGATACTGTTATCCAATTATTAAACTCAAAGATTTATTTCCGTTTTAAAACCTTATCTAATTAATCTTTTAAACACCAAATAATTTAATAAGGAGATAAAAATGAAACTTAAATCAAAAATTTTAATTGCTGCTAGTTCATTATTATTAGCAGCAGGTGCAGTTGCACCAACCATATATTTGTTAAGCAATAATAACAAAACAAATGTGATTCAAAGTCAAAACCAAAGTCATAATTTTGTTGATAATACAAAAGACCTTGCTAATTCTATTCAAAAAAGTGAATTAACAGATTTTGATCCTACTACTGAAACTACTAATTGAAAAGATTTTTATAATTTAACAAGCGATCCTAATGCTGAAGTTTATAAAAAGATTTTTACTAAAATTAATGAAAAAATAATTGAAAATGATTTATTAATTATGTTGTCTGAGTTATCTAATTCAGTAAGTAACCAAAAGATAATGGCATATATTCATTCTTATAGCATTAAAAATAATAATGGATATTGAAATATAACGACTAATTTTGATTTGTATAATAGTAGTAAATTTGATCGTTACTTTAGTTTAAAGAATAATGACGTCAAGTTTAAATTATCATCACTTCAAAAAGTAAACATTAATTTAGTAATTGAAGGAAATATACATTATTCATTTAGTTCAATAGAAAATAGGTCTAACAATGGTTTATTTGCTGGGTATTATTTTGATAAAGCAACTATTAGTGGAAATAACCTTAGTCAAGAAATAAGCAACTTTAAATTTGACACTTATTCTAGAACATTAAATGTTCGGGTGAATGGAGTTAATAATGAAAAAAGTTATATTGATATCAAGAATGATGCTAATCTTGAGTTATCAAAACTTACTATTGATGACATTAAAAAAGATGTGGAAAATGGATTTGATGCTTATTTGAATACAATATCTAACCTATTGGATCCTGCCCAAAATCTTCTTCAATCATTAGTTGATAGTCATAGATCTAATATTTCAGCTAAGGAATTTCTAATTCAAAATGCTAATAATTTTGCCAATATTGTAGAAAATGTCTACTTTATTAGCACTAAATCAAAACTAAATTTGCTTAATACAATTGAAAGTATCCTAAGTGATAAAAAACTATTTGATATTTTATCTAACCCTCTTGTTGAACAAGAAGTTATGTCATTGTTGAATTCACTTTCACCTGATATAGCTGAAACTATTAAAACTATTTTGTTTGAAGCTAATAATGAACAAGAGTTTTATGATTTATTGGATAATTTAATTCAACTATTGAGTCAAATGTTAGATGATAACACTTATCAATTTTTATTAGATATTGTTAATGAAAGTAAAACTAAAGGATTAATTTCTTTAATTAGTGATAATAAAAATAAATTGGTTCAAGTTATAGAAACGTTAGGATTAATTGATAATAATTTAATTCAAGTACTTAATCCTATTCTCAGTTTATTAGATTTTGATAACAAGTCAGTTTTATCAATTTTAGTTGATCTTATTAAAACAAGAGATAGCAACAATGTTTTATATTTAGAACAATTATTTAATGTTTTAAGTTTGCCAATTAACTTAAATGATGAATTATTACAACAATTAATTTTTGATAATGCAAATTTAACACCTGATAATTTAGCAACAACTTTAAATGTTTTTGCTAATCCTAAATCATCAACATCTAATCAAACAGTGGTAAGGTATAAGGAATGATTTGATGCTATTGAAAAAAATAAGTTATTCAATGATGCTATTTACAATGGTACTGATAGAACTTTAAATTTGAAATTCAATTACTCTTTTGTTTTTAAAAGTGATCTATATTTTAACATTAAAGAACTAATTACTATTCTACCGGGTAATTTAACTATTAATGGTAGTAGTATTCCCCTAGATTTAATTAAATCAGTAGCTCCTAGTTGAATTGCAATAAAGGCAAATGATTTTATTGATTATGAATTAAATTTTAATGATTGTTTAGAATATGATGTTATTAGTAAAAATAATAACTATTTCTTATCATGACAAACATTTGCTAAATCAAGAATAAATGTTAATTTGCCTCAAACTGTTAAATCACTTTATGATAGTTCAAGCACTGGTACAGGTTCAATTATTGTTAATCTAGTTAAGGATTTATTTTATCAAATCTATGAAACAAGCAGTTATTTTAAACCATATGAATCTAGTAAATTAAATTCAATAAAGATTGATAATTATAATCCGTATTTGAAAACAAATGAAGCTTTATTTATGAATGAAATTACTAATGAAGATTTAACAGCAATAAAATTAGATTATAATGCTAACACTTATACTAAAGATTACCAAGATGAATTTAATAACAAAAATTCCTTTTTGATTAGAGCTAGTTCATGAATTCAAAAAGAGATTAGAATTTACCAACAAGTAACTGAGTCAACTTATAATTATCAAGCATTAATAGATCAATATTTTGATTTCCAATATACTAATACAACTTATCATATTAGTTTTAACAATAGTAGATTAATCAATCAACAAGATATCACTTTAATTGGAATCAAGATAGGTACTATTCCTGATATGGATATTGCCAGTCTAACAGTTCACTTTCCTTATAGTGTGTATAGTAATAATGGAGTCTTTAAAAACACTTGAAGCATTAGTTTAGCATAAACAAAAAAACTTAATAGTTAATAGAACAAATAGGTCTTATGGGCCTATTTTGTTTTATATACTTCATGAACCTTATCATCATTTATATTAGTAAATAAAGTGTTATATGCAAATATTAACATTCTAATCAAGATGTAAATGATAATTATAGTTGTTATAAAACAAAAAATAATTCCAACAATTCCAAAAAATCACATCGCATGAACAATAAAATTGTGTGATAAGTCACCTGGTATAATAGCTTGATTATTTTCAGTTAATTGCAGGAATAGATATTTTGCTGCATTTAACATTGATGTTGCTCCAATTGCACAAGGAAAAGTTATTGCACAAAAAATTGGTTGGAATTGACAAGTTCAAAATATTCTAAATAACAATAGATAAAGAATAAGTGAAAATACAAAACCACAAATAATAGTTAATAAAAATAAAACATCAAAAAAGGTTTGACCATATGCTATGTCGCTTTTTGATAACAAGAAAGCATTAATAAATCCAGCTGGAACTAAATTAGTTGGGGCAAATCAAACTGCTAATGTAGGTAATTTATTTTTTTCTAATTTAGTTCTAAATAAAATTGCATAAGTGATTAATGGAAAAGATACTAAATAAAATAGGTAACCAATAAATCAAATTACTTGAAAAAAAGTTATAGGAATTAAAGTAAATTTAGTCGCTACAGTACAAGCGGTTATAATTCCTACAGTTGGAACAAAATAAGATCCATATACAGAATTTGACACTTTAATATGATTTTTAATAACTGATCTAAAAAAGAAAGCAATTAAAATAATTTGGATTAAAATTGCTAAACACATAATGATTGTTCCAGTTATTTGACACCATGAATTAATGTTAGAATCAAAGCCAGCAATAAAACCAGCAATTAACATTAATGACATTGAAAATGTTGGTAATAAAGTTACTACCATACTATCGTTTAATTCATATTTTAAAATTTTAGGATGAATAATACTCCTAATTGATATTAGTAAAATGAAAATAATAACAATTGAAATTGTGATATATGAAATTCATCTAGCATCATATCCATGATTTGAAAAAAGAAGACTCAAACAATTACCAAGTCCTCCAATTCCTAGAGCAAGACCTGTGAATGCTATTGGTAAATGCTGAGTACGGTGTTTTAAATTTCTCATACTAAATAAGTATATAACTTTATTTAATATAAAATTGATAAGATATAATTATTTTAAAAAAAAGAGGTTAAAATGGAAAAAACATTTGTAATGATAAAACCAAATGCAGTACAAAGAAATTTGTCAGGAGAAATAATTAAAAGAATTGAACAAAAAGGTTTTATGATTAATGCAATGAAGTTTATTATGGTTTCAAAAGAACAAGCAAATAAACATTATGCAGTTCATAAAGATAAACCATTTTTCAATGACTTAGTCAATTCAATTACATTTAATCCAGTAGTTGTTATGGTAATTAGTGGTAACAATGCTGTAGCAATTATGAGATTGTTAGCTGGTGCAACCAAACCTAGTGAATCTCTTCCTGGTACTATTCGTGGAGATTTTTCAAATGACATTGGAATGAATGTAGTGCATACAAGTGATTCAGTTGAAAATGCTAAATATGAAATTGGTGTTTATTTTAATGATAATGAAATTTTAGAATACGATAAAACCTTGAACAAGGAAGTTTTTAGTAACTAGTAAATAAACAAAACTAATCAAATAAGTATTTAATTATAAGTTGATGTTATTTTTGGTTCAAAACATTAAAGTAGTGATTCATCAATAAAGTTCATTATTGTTTTGTAATATTTATTTTTCTCTTCAAAGAAAGGTAAATGTCCAACATCCTTAAAAGTTACTATTTTTAAATTATTATTATTTTTGTTTTTTGATACAAAATTTCTTATTGTAGTCTTGTAATTTATACAACCATCTTTTTCACCAACAATTAAGAGAGTTTTTACTTTAAGATCTTTTTCATTTTTTGCTAAATTTCTCAAGTTACTAATACTCATCATATTATGTTTTAAGGTTTTATAATTTTTTTTATTCTTATTTTGATTATCAATCAATCTTTGTATTTCAGATTCACTGATTAACTTAAAATTCTTATCAAAATCACCCAATAACAATTTATAGTATGGTTCAATTTGCTTTGTATGAGTTGGATTCATTTTAAACATAAAATTATGTATTTTTGTTGTTCCTCTAGAGTTCATTGGAGTAACAATAATTAACTTCTTTATTAAATCAGGTATTATTTGAGCTACCATAACAGCTATTCCACCACCCATAGAATGACCAATTAAATTAATATTTTTTAGTTTTAATTTTTTTATTAGATCGACAACTTCGCAAGCAAACGAAACTGGACTTAATTGTTTTTTGCTTCTAGTAGGAGTTATCCCATGTCCTGCGTGTTCAATGGCATAATAATCATAATCATTAATTTTGTCAGAAAAAATATTATGGTAGTTAGAGTTAACTGCATATCCATGAATAAAGAAAATGATACCCTTGGATTTTTTTGTACTTTTTTTATATGTGTAATAAGGATATTCAGATTTTATTAATTGATAATTTTGCATATACTTTAATCATATTAATTATATATTCTAATTTCATATGATAGCTACACATTTTATTTGCTAAATTTACTATGGTAGAATAATTAATAATATGAGAATTAAATTTGAACCTTGTCAATTAGCAAACATAAAAGATAAATACCCCTTAATAAATGATTTTGATATAGTATTAAATGTTTGTCCAATGCAATATTTAGCTTTTGACAATGTTTATATTGATTGTATGGATTCTTTTAGTGATAATGCAAG
>CASGBP010000001.1 GCA_949299825.1 uncultured Mycoplasmataceae bacterium | reverse complement strand
GATTTTGAACATATATTAAAAAAAGCATCAACTTGAAAAGACTGAGCATTGATCTCTAAATTGAATTTTTCCTTATATAAATTTCTTGCTTCTTTACTGGCAAACATACAAAATATATTAGCATATAATCAATGAAGCAATTAAATTTGTTTGTTTACATCTAATATAATAAAAATATATGAATAAATTAGAATTGAAAAATTATTTGGAATCAAAATTTGAAACCTTTTTATCAAATGATGGATTAGAAGATAGAGTTGAATTTAATAAACAAACCTTAAATATTGCAAGTGGTACAGCTGATGATAAATGTTATGTGTGAGTTGCTGAGTATTTATGCATGAATAAAAAAGGTGAAAAGTTTTATTTTATTTATTATGGTAAGAAAAATACCACTTTAATTTTTGATGATACTAAAAAAACAATTTCTATTAGACTTGCTAATAATGTTACAAAAAGAAACCAATATGATATGCTTTTGAAAAAAATAAAAAAATATTTACCTTCATCAAAAACATATTTAGTGTTCTTTTCATGTGATAAAGTTGAATATAACCCAAAAAATATAAAGAGTAGAATAATTATAACAAATGAAGAATCAATTGATGGACTACTACAAAAATATTATGATAACTAAGTATTCTATCTTTTTCTCTTAGTAATAGTTTTATTGTAACCTCAGCAATTATGGCACAAAACTTTTTTATTACCAAATGAACCAAACTTTATAATGTTGTGAGATATTATTCCACATCAAGTACAACGTTTTCTATTTATTGGTAATTGATTGTATTTAATAAATAAGTATTCTCTATCGGCATTAGTTAGTTGAATAAAACAACTATAGCAATAGATTGACTCTTTATCATGGATTAAGTTAGATCCTGGTTTAGCAAAGTAAATAAGCTCTCTTTTGTTCTTTTGACCACAACCACAACATCTATGTTTACCATTTGATGGTCTTGCATATTTTTCAAATATTTCACCAATTGTTGGTTGTCTTCTTTTGTACATTATATTTTTTCTATTTAAATTAGACATACACACTAATTATATAATTTTCTTATGTAAAAATGTTTATTCCATATATCTATTATTTGATACGTAATTATAAATAGTATGTAAATCATCACTTATGTTACTAAAGTCACCAGTACCTAAAATTACAATATATCCATCCTGAACCACTATTTCACTAGCCTTTGTATTATTTAAGATTTGAAGAATTTGTTGATTATTATCATTTACACTTCAATAATATAAATCTTTATTATCTATCTCCATATATGCTAATGTACCTTCTTGATCTTGTCTAATATAATCTACATAGTCTACAGGAACACTTACCATACCATTTGGTCCATTAGCTGAAACATATTCAACCTTATTTACCATATTATAGCTATATGCAGATAAATTGATAACAGTAATGGGAAAACCATAATTATAAAAGTTTATATTAGTAGGATAGTGCATAGTATCAGTATCAAGTTTAAATAAAGGAACATTTAGTATTTCATTTAGTATATAATGAACCTTCAATTCTGAGCAATTTTGTTTATTTTGTTTTTGTAAATTAAAAATATAATTAACAAGATGTGATTGATCTTCAGATTGAATAATTGGAATTATTGTCATAAAGGATAATTCTAAATATTTATCATATATAAAAGATTTAACATCTTCTACAACACCCTTAGTAAATTTTTCAAAATTTCAATTAATATTTGTTGAAAAATTAGACATTGCAGGAAGTCAACTTAAGAAATGATTATTGTATTTTGCTATATATTCACTAGAATAAAATGATTTTATTTTTTTTAGTTTGAAATTATCAGGGGGATTACTGCTATTAGTGATAGCTAAGAAATTTTCTTGGAAGTATGGAGTAAAAACCATTCTTATTTGTTGATCATCATTTCAGCTTCATCGATAATGTGCTTCAAATTGTGTATTTTCAAAACTAATACTAGTAATTTTTTTACGTTTCTTATCATATCATTTATTACTGTAGTATTTAACAAATTTAAACGTTAGATTTTCAGTGTATTCACTAAAACATCACATAGTTTCTTTTTTATCAATTTTTACACATGGGTGATCATAGCTTGCTGTTACTGTTTCATATTTTAACTCACCATCACTATAATAACTAACTCTTGTTGATCCTGTATATGTTTTGTTAAAAATACTGTGTTTTTGTTTAGCATGGATAATAACAATATTATTATTGAAGATTCCCCAACTTGAGTTAAATGTATTTTCTTCCTCAGTATTTTTTAAATCAAAAGTAGATAGTGAAGAAATAGTATTAATTAATTCATCACTTATATAGCCATAATTTGTATAATGCAATTTGTTAACAATAATATCCTTAACAAGAGGTTTGATTTTGATGCTATTAACAATTTTTTTATTAACATCTAATACTTGTCTTTTTGAAACAGCAATATCTTCTAATAATTTATCTTTTTTTTCTTTAAGAACCTTAAATTTTTTGTTCAAGGGAAAAAATAAAGGAAAAAGGACAAACAAAAAAAAGACAAGTATAATTAATAAAATAATAACAAAATACAAAAATTTATTGTGATCATTCTTATATCTTTTATTGGCTTCTTGGAATTCATTAAATAGGAATTGACGTTCTTGTATTAAAGAATCATCAATACTATTGCTAATATATTCATTAAGTTTAGTTTCAATCTCTGTTGCAATATTATCTTCTCAATATTTTTTATCATATGGATTGATAATGGCATTGAACTTTATTTTTTTATTATTCATGATTAAAAGTCAATTTTAACATCTTTTCGATATTCTTCTTCAGTAGCAAACAAAGGTACTCCTTCATATTTTTTTCCTGCTGCAATGACTGAAGTTGGAAAAGTGTAAATTAATTGATTAAAACTAGTTACATATGAATTATATAATCTTCTAGATGAAGCAATTTCTCTTTCTATCATAGTTATTTCATTCATTAGTTTTGCAACTGAATTATCAGCACCTAATTGAGGATAAGCTTCCATTGAAAAGTTAATTGAACGAGCCAATGAATCAATCATTTTTGATTTAGTAGCTAATTCTTTAGATGATTTACTATTTTGGTTTCCACTTCTAAGTGCAGCAATATTTGCAAATACTTCACTATTGAATTTCACATGATTTTTTACTGAGTCAACCAATTTTGTTAATGTATCAAAACGTTTTTGTAGTTGTACATCAATCCCAGAAGCTGATTCATTAATTTTTATCTGCATTTTGTTTAGAGTATTTTTTCTGCTTATCATTCATCAAACTGAAGCAAGGAAGAAAAATGATCCAAAAAACATAATAGTTCAAAAACCAATTTTTGCACCAACACTTACTTTAACTGGACCTAATTCATTATTTACCCTTGGATCATGGCCCTTTGTTGCTTGTTCTTTTCCTGAATATAGCATTTAACTCCTATATTTAGTATTATACTAAATATTATTTTGATTTTTCAATATAAAGCTTAATAGCTAATATATCTGTCATATTTATTCCACTAATTCTTGAAGCCTGGTCAAGATCAAGAGGTTTTATCTTGTTTAATTTTTCAATTGCCTCAAGTGATAAATTTTTAATCTCTTTATAGTCTGATATTTTGTTTAATTTACATTCATCTAAATTAGTTATTTTTTTTAATTCTTCCTCTTGTTTTTTTATATAACCATCAAATTTAATTAAAATGTCAATTTTATTTAGCAATTCATCATTCAAGTTATTAATGTCAACATTAAGATATTTAATAATATTTCTAATGCTTAATTTTGGTCTCTTTAGATAATCATATAAAGTTTGATTTGTTTTAGTAATATTTTTTGCTAGTAAAGGATACATACCAACAGTTTTCGTTTTTAAAAAATCAATAATATCATTAATCATTTTTTGTTGTTCTAAGAATCAATTGTAATTTTCTTTGCTAATCATTTTATTGTCATATCCATGTTTTAATAAACGTTCACATGCATTATCATTTCTTAAAAATAAACG